>JAQTQF010000189.1 GCA_028712345.1 Phycisphaerae bacterium
GGAAAAATATTCTTGCTAAGATTTTCATATTCCGCAACGGCTGCCTTAATTTCGCTGTTTTCACTATCGATAATTCTCGGATAAACAAAGAACGCCTGCTTTTTCGCCTTGAGTCTTTCCCTGATGAATTCATAGGCCTTTGGCAAATCGCCCGGCCCAATGGCTCTGGTTATCACCTGTCCTCTGCCCGGCGGGCAATGTTTTATTATCGAAACATCCAAATCCCCGAACGCCGTCATTGCAAGCGTTCTTGGTATAGGCGTTGCCGTCATAACAAGACAATGCGGCGTTGTACCTTTTCTCAATTGCGCCCGTTGATGAACGCCGAACTTGTGCTGCTCATCAATTACAACAAGAGCAAGATTGCTAAACTGTATATCTTCCTGCAGAAGCGCGATAGTTCCGACCACAATATCTGTATCGCCGGATTTTATGTTCGCAAGAACCTCTTTTCTCTTTGCCCCATTCATTCCGCCGGTGATAAGAACCCTTTTTACGCTGCTGTTTTTCAGGTATCTTTCAATGTTTATAAAATGCTGCTCGGCAAGAATCTCTGTCGGCGCCATTATCGCGACCTGCTGTTTGTTTGCCACCGCCACAAGAGCCGCATAGAGAGCGACTACCGTCTTGCCGCTTCCGACATCGCCCTGAAGCAGCCTGTTCATAGGAATTTCGCCGCCGATGTCCTTGACAATTTCCTCAATAACCTTGTCCTGGTCAGCGGTAAGAAGAAACGGAAATCTCTTTCGTATCCTGCCGTCAATCTCGTCTGTGCATTTGAGCGGAACAGCCTTTTCAAAATGCCTGACTTTATACCGTCTGAGAGCAAGAGCCGTCTGCATTAAAAACAGCTCATCGTATTTGAGCCGCCTCTTCGCCTTTGCAATTTGTTCCTCGTCGTCGGGCTTGTGTATCTGCTTAAAAGCGTCCTGCCTGCCGATTAGGTTTGACTTTTTCAAAAACGCATCGGTAAAAAACTCCGGCACAAATTCCACAAGCCCGTCAAGCGAGCTTTGAACTATTTTTTTTATCTGGCCGCTCGAAAGCTCCGCAGTAGCCGGATAGACCGGCCCGCTGAAACTATCCGCTGAAATATTATCTTCGTCTTCGACAATGACAAACTTCGGATTGGTAAGCTGGAGCTGATGCTTGTAGAGATTTGTCTTGCCCCATACGATTATTTTCTGCCCCGCCGTTATTTTGCCCTGCAGGTATCTTGCGTTAAACCATATCGCTCTGCACGAACCGGTATCGTCCGTGATATACGCCTCGAAATAAGGCGGCCTTCTGAAAACCTGAAAATCCGTACTCTCAACAAAGCCAGCCACCGTTACCGTATGATTGGCTAAAAGTTCGCTGATTTTCACCGGCTCGGGCGCAAAGTACCAGTCGCGAGGATAATATTCGAGCAAATCCGCCGCGGTTACCACGCCCAGCCTTGCAAACCCCGCCGCCCTTGCGGGTCCTACGCCCTTGAGATACTGAACAGGCATATCAGGTTTTATATTATCAGTTTGTTCCGTCATAAAATCCAAAATAACATCAATAGAAGATAAAAACTAAAAAATAAAAGTGAAAAAATACAAATAAAAAATCAAAAAGATAATTAACTCTGCCAAACTGCTAACAAATCAACTGAAAATCAACAAATGCGATTTTGTCTTATTTTTTATTTTTAATATGTAATTTTTATTTTTAATTTTTGATTTTTGATATAACAAACCTTATTCTTCATACTCGAATTTCCCTATCAATTTTACGAATCTGCATCCGCAAACTGATTTTGTCTTTACGCCCTTAGGCGTTTTTTCCAGCAGCATAAGCTGCTGAACAAAATCTCCACCCAGCGGCGCAACCGCAAAGCCGCCGAGTTTCAACTGTTCAAACAGCGGTCCCGGCATATCGGCCGCTCCTGCGGTAATGATGATTCTATCGAATTTTTTGTCTTCATACCAGCCGCAACTGCCGTCGCCTATGTAAAATTTTACATTTTCTATTTCCAGCTCGGCCAAAACCTTTTGAGCCTTCAGCGAAAGAGTTTCAATCCTTTCGATTGTACAAATTTCTTTAGCCAATTTCGCCAGTATTGCCGTCTGATACCCGCTGCCCGTGCCGATTTCAAGAACGGTGCAATTTTTATCGAGCCGCAATTCTTCCGTCATTAGTGCAACCATATAAGGCTGGCTTATCGTCTGGCCGCAGCCTATCGGCACAGGGCAATCAAAATACGCCTGTTCGGCAGATTCGGAGGGAATAAATTTTTCCCGCGGCAATCGAGCCATAACTTCAAGTACTCCGCTGTCGCTGATATTGCGGCTCTTTAACTGCTCCTGAATCATCGCCGCTCTGGCAAAAGCAAGTTTGTCCTTTTCATTTTCCCTTCGCATAACTATAATAATCGCGTTATTAAACCCGTTTTGCAAATCATTTTTAAGGAGAAAAAAAATGAAGACAAAACTTAAAATTATTGCGTTCTATCTGCTTGCCGTCCTGCTCGGCGGCTGTGTGCCGTCGGTGCATCCTTTGTTTGACGCCAATGAGACCATTTTTGACGCCAATCTCGTCGGACAATGGTCGGACCCGAATTCAAAAGACCTCTGGACCTTTACCGGCGTTAATGACAAGGTTTACAATCTCACCTACATAGACCCGGACGGCCAAAGCGGAAATTTCATCGCAACCCTTGGCAATATCGCAGGCAACCGGTACCTTAATATCTTCCCCGAAGCCCCCAAGCTGACGCAGAACGACTACTACAAATCGCATTTAATCAGCGCCAATTCGTTTATAAAGGTCAAAACAACCGGCGACGGCCTGACGGCTCAAATACTCGCCCCCGACAAAGTTAAAAAACTGCTCGAAGAAAAACCTGCCATTCTAAAGCACGAATTCATAGGCGATAACGGCCTCTTGCTGACTGCCCCAACAAAGGAGCTGCAAAAGTTCCTGCAGAAATACGACTCCGACATACTGGACAGTCCCAAAAAGATGTACCGCGTTAAACCGAAGGATGCAAACAGTATAGAATGAATAAAACAACAGAGAAATTAATCAGCCTTGATAAGCACTATCTTTGGCATCCGTTTACGCAGATGAAACTCTGGCTCGACGCAGAGCCGGTGGTTATAGAATCGGGCGAGAGCTTCTATTTAATCGACACCGAGGGAAATCGCTATATCGACGGAGTTTCGAGCCTCTGGTGCAATGTCCATGGCCACAGAGTAAAAAAAATCGATGATGCTGTAAAAAACCAGCTCGACAAAATCGCTCACAGCACCCTGCTCGGCCTTGCTCAAACTAAATCCGCCGAGCTTGCCGAAATGCTTATAAAAATCGCTCCGCAAAATCTGCAAAAGGTTTTCTATTCCGACAGCGGCGCGACAAGCGTTGAGATTGCCCTGAAAATCGCCTATCAATACTGGCACAATCAGGGTATCAGGCGGGACAAATTCATCGCTCTGGGCCAATCCTATCACGGCGACACAATCGGCTCGGTCTCCGTCGGCGGACTGGAACTTTTCCATTCGACCTTCAAACCAATGCTCTTTGAGACATTTTTCGCATCCTCACCTTTCCCTTACAGATTCAACGGCACCGCCGAAGAGTGCAAACAATTCAGTCTTGATAAAATCGCCGATTTGCTAAAAAAACATTCGGACAACATCGCCGCAATTATTCTCGAGCCTCTCGTTCAGGGTGCAGCGGGTATGATTGTCCACCCGAAAGCATTTTTAAAAGCCGTCAGCGAACTTGCAAAAAAATATAATGTACTTTTAATAACTGACGAAGTCGCTACAGGCTTCGGCAAAACCGGCAAAATGTTCGCCTGTGAAAATGAAGATGTCGAGCCTGATATAATGTGCCTGGCAAAGGGTATCACCGGCGGCTATCTGCCGCTGGCCGCAACGCTGACGACACAGAAAATCTTTGACGAGTTTTTGGCAGAGCCTGAGGAATTTAAAACCTTCTTCCACGGCCACACCTACACCGGCAACGCTCTTGCCTGCGCAGCAGCAATCGCGAATCTCGAATTGTTCGAGGAAAACAAAGTTATCGAATCTCTGCACGCCAAAATTGATTTGATTGCTGATTACTTAAAAAAAATATCAGACC
>JAQTQF010000006.1 GCA_028712345.1 Phycisphaerae bacterium
AGAATAGATGCCGGGCTCCTGGCTCTCGAATTTCGCATAGTCGCTTGTGATGCCGACAGTTTAAAAAATCTGGAAATAGAAAAACTACTGAAACAGGCCGGTGCGGGTGAACGAGACTTTTTGCGAATTTCGGCAAGATTTAATACAAAAATCGGCAATTTCAAACAAGCTTATAACCTGTGGTCAAAACTTATTTCGATGCAGAGTTCAGACGACAGGTATTTCACCGAAAAGTATTATCAGCTTTTCTGCCTTTCTAAATTGTCCGCTCAGGACAGACAAAAAGCCGCCCACGGCGCAGAAGTTCTCCTCAATAGCAGGGAAGTGCCCGAATTCTGGCAAAAAAAACTGCAGAACCTCGAACATCCGCCCTCTTAAATATGCCCGCCCCTTAAAGCTTGAACGGAAACGGCCTATCTGTTAGAATGGCCCAGATTGTTAAATTCGGAGTTTTAATGGCCAAAACCAATAACAGCAGTAATTCCAAACGAAAAGAAACTTGCAGTTTTTGCGGCAGAGCTAAAAAAGCTGTTGATGCCTTCGTGGAAGGTCCCGGCGGAGTTTATATCTGCCCCGAATGCGTCGAGCTTTGCTACAACATCGTCCGGCAGGAAAGAAAACGGCTCAGGCACTCCGGCATTATTCTCGAAGATGTGCCAAAGCCCCGGCAGATAAAGGAATTTCTCGACCAGTATGTCATAGGTCAGGAAAAAGCGAAAAAAATTCTTTCCGTTGCCGTGCATAATCATTACAAACGGCTGGTACACACCGACAGCGAAGAGGCTGATGTCGAAATAGATAAATCGAATGTACTTCTAATCGGACCAACCGGTTCGGGCAAGACGCTGCTTGCAAAGACACTGGCAAGAGAACTAAATGTCCCATTCGCTATCTGTGATGCTACTACCGTTACCGAAGCCGGATATGTCGGCGAAGATGTCGAAAACTTTCTGCTCAGACTTCTTCAGAACGCCGATTATGACATCGACGCCGCTCAGAGGGGAATCGTTTATATCGATGAGATTGACAAAGTCGGAAAAACGAGTCAAAATGTCTCGATAACCCGTGATGTCTCCGGAGAAGGCGTTCAGCAGGCTCTTTTAAAGATGCTCGAAGGGACTATTGCAAATATTCCACCTCAGGGCGGAAGAAAACATCCTGAACAATCCTACATTCAGATAGATACTTCGCACATATTATTCATCTGTGGGGGAACTTTCGTAGGCTTGGAAAATATTATCAAGAAAAGACTCGGAAGAAAAATGATTGGCTTCGGCTCAGAAAAACAAAAGGCCGAAGACGCAAAAGCAGATTATTCAGGAACACTCGAACAGGTTATCCCTGAAGATGTCATCGAATATGGTATGATTCCCGAAATGGTCGGCAGACTGCCGGTGGTTACCACTCTTAATGCGCTCAATGAGGCTGCGCTTGTCGATATTCTGACAAAGCCGAAAAACTCGCTCATCAGACAATACAAAGCCTTCTTTAAAATGGAAGACGCAGAGATCGAATTCACCGACGAAGCCCTGATGGCGCTGGCCAAAAAAGCGATGAAGCGGGATACGGGCGCAAGGGCCCTGCGTTCGATAACAGAGGAACTTATGATTGATATTATGTACCGCCTGCCAGAAGAACCTAAGCCGGGAAAATATACGGTCAACAAGGATATCGTCGATGGCAAGAGCGACTTTTTCACTACAAACCAACAGGCAAGAAAGGAATCTGCATAAATCCGAGCCTGTTAAGGACGATATATATTCTGCGATATAAATCATAAGCTGTTTATATCGCTACCCTTACGGCACTTAAACATTTTTTATTAAAAAAAGGGAACTTTTTCAGGTACCGATGGTCAAATTTATACAGGAACAAGTAAATAATTCCGGCGCCAATATCTCGATTGACGAAGCGTTTCTCGTAACGCAGGCAAAGGCCGGTAATGTGGATTCCATGGAACGGCTGATTATGAAGTATCAGCAGAGAATCTACAATACCATATTGAAAATTTGCGGCAATACCGACGATGCTGCTGAATTAACGCAAGATACTTTTGTAAGGGTTATGCAGAGCCTTAAAGGTTTCAGGGCTCAGAGCAGTTTTTACACATGGATGTTTAGAATCTCAATTAATCTGACGCTGAACTTCTGTAAGAGAAACACAAAAGTCAGTTTCCAGTCGTTGCAGGGCGAACCGGATGAAACCTTAAAACTGCAATTAAAGGATTTTCTGATTGATAAAAACTCGCCTCGGCCCCCGCAGCTTGCCGAAACTAATGAACTGCATAATCTTGTAATGGAAGCTCTTGAAAAACTTGACATAGATCAGCGAACGGTAGTGGTACTGCGGGATATCGAACAGATGAACTATGCCGAAATCGCCGAGACGCTTGGTATCGAAACAGGAACGGTAAAAAGTAGAATAGCAAGAGGCAGAAAAAACCTAAGAGAAATACTTGAGGCGACAATACAATGAATCTCGTTAGACCTTGTTGGATTAGAATATGTGCCTAAAGAATAAAAAAACAGAAATTCTTTTATATCGTTTTACATCTATCAAAGGAGGTCTGACGGGATGAAAGATATAGAACATATTGAAGAAATGCTGAACAGTTATATCGACGGCGAACTCGATGAGAGAAGCAGCACCGAAGTAAAAAGACTTATCGACAACGATAAGGAAGTTTTCGCTCTTTATGACTCGCTGAAAAGGTATAAAAGCCTTATGGACACCATCAGCCAGACACCCTGTCCGGAAGGTTTGCATGAAAATATAACCAAACAGCTCGAAAGACAAATACTGCTGGCGGATGTTGATAGTTATTCCCACAGGGCAGGCAAAAGACATCTGATTGTACGACGGCTTATGACCGCCGCGGCCATAGTTGTACTCGGAGGGATTCTTTCTCTGGTCGTTATGGATATTTTTGTGCCCAAATCAAGTAGAGACAAACTGATATCTGACGCTATGGGGATAAAACCTATAAAACAGGTTTTATACGAAAAGCCGTTTCCGGATGAGCCGCCGCCGCAGGACAAAAAAGTTGTTCAGAAAAAACATTATGACCTGCCTTTAGTCGCCGTTCTTACCCTCCAAACGGATAAACCTATCGAAGTTGACTGGCTCGTTGCAAAAGCTTTGAATACTGTCGGTCTTTTCAAACAGACATCCTCAATAGAACGACAAACCGGCTCGGTCAGATATGTTCTCAAATGCAGCAAAACTTCACTCCTCAATCTGCTGGGCGAACTGAGTTTTGTCTGGCTGCAGTGTGCAAACGCCAAACTCGACATCGGCGCCGAACAGACGGGGAAATATGTAACCGTTGACAATATTACGGCAGAGCAGATGATGGATATCTGCAAGGCTGATGATTCGGCCGTAAGACTCAGAATGGCAAACGACCTGGCTGTAATTAACAACACTGCCGCCGAAAGCGTTGAAAAATTATACATCGCCGACAGTCTTGATTACGAAAAACTTCTCGCTCGTAAGCCAGCCATCGCTTCTACTGAAAAAATCCCGGACACAAATCAGCCGGTTGATAATTCTCTCACTTCTACTATCACTATATTGGTCGTAAGTAAATAATTGGGGTTTGGTATTTAGTGTACGGTATTTGGTTTGCGGCAAGTTTTTAAATCCAAATCTCAAATAACAAGTTTCAAACAAATCCCAATTTTCAATCTTCAAATGCCAACTTTTAGAATTTGATTATTTGATATTATTTGGATTCTGTTATTTGGTTTTGGGTATTTCGTTTTTTTGTTTTGCCGGTTTGTCTTTAGGTGTATCTGATTGGGTTTCGGTCTTGGTATCGTTTTTAGCGGGTTTGCCGCTGGTTGAAGTATCGCTTTTAGCGGCGCTTTTATATGATTCGCTGCGGTAGTCCGTTTCGTAAAAACCGCTGCCTTTAAAAATAACTCCCGCCCCCTTGCCAATGAGCCGGCGAAGGGTCATTTTGCCGCATTTCGGGCATTTACGCAAAGCCGAAGCTGTCATCGACTGAAACTTTTCAAATTCATCTCCACAATTCTGGCACTGATATTCATAAGTCGGCATAACTCAATCTCCATCCTCAGGATTATTCTCATCCGTTAAATCCTGCGATTGAGCGGGAAGTTTATTAACGATTACCCTGCCGGGTCTCAAAACCTTGTCGCCGAGCCGGTAACCCTTGAGAAATTCCTCGAGAATAATCATATCTTCCTTATCGGGCTCCGCTTTCTGCATCATCGCCTCGTGCCAGGCCGGGTCGAACTTCTGCCCGACAGCGTCCATCTGCTCTATGCCGTGATTTTTCAAAATAGAAAGCATCTGGTCATAAATAATTTTCACCGCCTTGCGGAGACTTTCAGCGTCTTCCAGGCTTTCGGCTCCGCTGAGGGTATGTTCAAAATTATCGAGAACGGGCAGAAGGGATTTAATTATCGATTCCTTCTCATAAGAGATTGATTCGGAAATCTGTTTTGCCGACCGTTTCTGATAGTTTACATAGTCGGCGCTTAGCCGCTGAAGCTTGGAAAAAAGTTCATCCTTCTCAGCCGTCAGCTTGGCTATCTGCTCGGCGAGCTTATGATGCTTTTCTTTTTTGTGTTCATTTAAATCTTTTGCGGAATCACTGCACATTTTTTACCTGTTATTGGCAATATACTGGTTAAGTTTCTCAAAAAATCCACGGGACTTCGGCAATACCGTATTATCTTCGGTCGCAGCAAAACTCCTCAACAGTTCCTCCTGTTGACTGTTGAGCTTTTTGGGTATTTCAACCATTATCTGCACCAGTTCGTCGCCGCTGCGTCTGGTTCGGATATCAGGCAATCCCTGCCCCTTTATCCTGAACACATCGCCAGGCTGGGTTCCGGGCGGAATTTTTAATTCTTTGGTACCGTTCAAACTCGGCACTTCGATAGTTGCACCCAAAGAGGCCTGAGTAAAACTAATCGGCACCGTCGCTATTATGTTCGTATCCTGTCGCTCAAGGAACGGATGGGATTTAATCTTTACATAGCAGTACAAATCTCCACGAGGCCCGCCGCCAAAACCAGGCTCACCCTCACCGCCGACCCTGACGCTTTGTCCTTCGTGAACGCCTGCTGGAATTTTCACCATAACAATCCGTTTTTTACCAACTCTGCCGGTACCTCTGCATTTTTTACACGGATTTTTAATTACCGTCCCGCCGCCTTTGCAGGCCGGACAGGCAGAAACCATCTGAAAAAAACCGCCAAGACCGGCTTGAGCCACCTGTCCTGAACCGCCGCAGGTCGAGCATTTGGCCGGACTGCTGCCCTTTGCACAGCCGGAGCCGGAACAATCTTCGCACAAATCCTGTCTGCTAAATTCTATGCTTTTTTCGACCCCATTGGCGACATCATTGAGGGTAAGTTCGACAGCAGTTTCAAGGTCATAGCCTCTTCGTGGTCCGGCCCGGCTGGAGCCTCGGCCCCTGCGTGAAAAACCGCCGAAGAAATCACCGAATATATCGTCGAGGTTCAACGCACCGAAAATATCCTCGACATTCATTCTTGAAAAATCATGAACGCCGCTACCCTGAAGACCGGCATGGCCGTACTGGTCATATCTGGCTCGTTTATTGGAGTCGCTTAAAACCTCGTAAGCCTCGGCGCATTCCTTGAACTTAGCCTCAGCTTCTTTGTCGCCGGGATTCTTGTCGGGATGGTACTTTATCGCCAATCGGCGATACGCCCGCTTAATATCGTCGGCAGCAGCACCTGTGTCCACTCCCAAAACTTCGTAATAGTCTCGTTTGGCCATAGTATTTCAAAAATCCGAAATTCATATTTCGGATTTATCTTACAGACCCTTCTATCGCGGGTTTGTCCTGGTCTTCTTCTTTCAATTCGGTAATCAGCACATTAGTAGTCAGCATAAGACCCGCAACGGAAGCGGCATTTATTAACGCACACCTTGCAACCTTGGCAGGGTCAATTATGCCAGCTTCAACCATATTGACAAACTTGTCCGCATTGGCATTGTAGCCGATATTGCCTGTTTCTTCGAGCAGCTTTTCAACTATCACATCGCCGTCAGCTCCGCCGTTATCCGCAATTTGTTTGGTAGGAGCTTTTAAAGCGCTTGCCACAATATCGAACCCGATTTTTTCATCGGCTCTGGCTTTTGCCTTTGCCTGTAAAACCTTGTCGATGGCCCTGAGATAGATTACTCCACCGCCGGGAATAACGCCCTCCTCGGCGGCAGCCTTCGTAGCGTGAAGAGCGTCATCGAGAAGGTCCTTGCGTTCCTTCATTTCGGTTTCGGTCGCGGCGCCGGCTTTTATAACGGCTACCCCGCCGGTCATCTTTGCAAGTCTTTCCTGAAGTTTTTCCTTATCGTAATCGCTGGTCGTAGCTTCCATCTGTTTGCGAATCTGTTCACAGCGAGCATTTATGTCCTTCTTCGTACCGACGCCTTCGATAACGGTCGTTTCTTCCTTGCCGACTACGATTTTCTTCGCCCTGCCGAGCTGAGAAAGTTCAACCTTTTCGAGCTTGATGCCCAAATCTTCAGTTATAACCGTCCCGCCCGTCAGAACGGCCAAATCGCCGAGCATAGCCTTGCGTCTGTCGCCAAAACCGGGAGCCTTGACCCCGCAAACCTTCAGAACGCCCTGCAGCCTGTTAATTACAAGAGCCGCAAGAGCTTCACCTTCGATGTCTTCTGCGATTATAAGCAGAGGAGCCCCGACCTGAGCGATTTTTTCAAGGAGCGGAACTATCTCGCCGATGCTCGAAAGTTTTTTCTCATAAAGCAGAATATAAGCGTCTTCAAGAACAGTCTCAAGACTCTTGGTATTATTAATGAAATAAGGCGAAATATACCCGCGGTCAAACTGCATACCTTCGACAACTTCAAGTTCTGTCTCAAGGCTCTTACCTTCTTCTATTTCTATAACGCCGTCTTTGCCAACCTTGTCCATCGCGTCGGCAAGAATTTCTCCAACCTGAGAATTGTTATTAGCGCTGATAGTCGCGACCTTGGCGATATCTTCGTGGCCCTTTACTTTTTTGCTTTGTGAAGCGATAAATTCAACGACAACCTTAACGGCGTTGTCGATGCCGCGTTTGATAGCCATCGGATTTGCGCCGGCCGTTACATTTTTCATTCCTTCGCCGTATATTGCCTCGGCAAGAACGGTTGCGGTTGTCGTGCCATCGCCGACAATGTCGCTTGTTTTGCTGGCAACCTGATTGACCATCTTTGCGCCCATATTTTTAAACGGCTCTGGCAGCTCTATTTCCTTGCTGACCGATACGCCGTCTTTGGTAATCTTTGGAGAACCAAAGCTCTTATGAAGCATTACATTTCTGCCGGTAGGACCCAGCGTTACCTTGACCGCCGAAGCAAGGGTTGAAAGACCCTGCTTCAGATGTGCCCTTGCCGCATCATCAAACATCATCTGTTTTGCCATTTTTTATTTACCTCCAGCTTATAAAAGCTCTGATTGTCTATTTTTCAACGATTCCAAGAATATCACTTTCGCGCAGAATCTTATAATCCTGGCCATCTATCTTAATGTCGTTTCCGCCGTACTTGCCGAAAAGAACTGTATCGTTTTTCTTAACGGCCACTTCGGCCCGCTTGCCGTTGTCCAGCATCCTGCCGGGGCCTACTGAAATTACTTTACCCATAAGAGGTTTTTCCTTAGCGGCATCCGGAAGAACAATGCCTCCCGCTGTCTTTTCTTCTGCTTCCTGCGGTTTTACTACTATTCTGTCGTCCAATGGTCTGAGTTTCATTTTTTATATCTCCATATTCTTAGTTTTGAGTTCTTAGTTTTGAGTTTTTACATTCCCATATCCATTCCGCCCATACCTCCCATACCCATTCCGCCCATACCCATTCCGCCCATTCCACCCATGCCCATTCCGCCGCCGGACATATCAGGGCCGGTCTTCTTCTTTTCGGGTTTTTCGGTAACAACACAATCACTGGTAAGAAGTAGGCCAGCAACACTTGCGGCATTCTGAAGAGCGATTCTTGTTACCTTTACAGGGTCGATAACACCACTATTTAAAAGGTCTTCGTATTTGTCCGTATCGGCATTGTAGCCAAAACCGCCCTGACCCTGCGAAACCTTGTTCACCACCAAATTGCCGACTTCCCCTGCATTATCGGCAATATAATAGCAAGGCATCTTAAGAGCGCAAGCGATAATATCGATGCCGGTTTTTTCATCGCCGGTGGCCTTTACTTTTTTCACGGCATCGATGCAGCGAATCAGCGCAACTCCGCCGCCGGGAACAACACCCTCGTCAATGGCTGCGCGGGTCGCGTGAAGTGCGTCTTCTATTCGTGCTTTCTTTTCTTTCATCTCGGCTTCACTAGCGGCGCCGACATTTATCTGGGCAACTCCGCCTGTCAATTTCGCCAACCGTTCCTGAAGTTTTTCCTTATCATAATCGCTGGTTGTGGCATCTATCTCATTGCGAATTTCCTTAATCCTGGCCGCAATGGATTCTCTTGTGCCAGCTCCTTCGACGATTACCGTATTGTCATTATTAATGGTAACTTTCTTCGCCCTTCCGAGCTGGGAAACCGTTACCTTATCAAGTTCGACACCTAAATCCTTGAATATGGGTTCGGCGCCAGTCAGAATCGCAACATCCTGCAGCATCGCTTTTCTTCTGTCGCCGTATCCGGGAGCCTTGACGGCACAAACGCTAAGTACGCCGCGAAGTTTATTGACTACTAATGTCGCAAGAGCTTCTCCTTCGATGTCTTCGGAAATGATTAGCAGAGGTTTCTTGCTCTTGGCAACCGCCTCAAGAATTGGAATAAGTTTTTGAATGCTGCTGATTTTGTCCTCATAAACAAGGATGTACGGCTTTTCAAGTTCGCACACCATATTATCGGCATCGGTTACGAAATTCGGAGAAAGATAACCGCGATCGAACTGCATACCCTCGACAAAATCCAGCGTGGTATCGAGACTCTTGCCTTCTTCAATGGTAATAACGCCGTCCTGGCCGAGTTTCATAAAGGCTTCAGCCATTATTTCGCCTATTTCAAAATCGTTGTTGGCTGAAATAGCCGCGATATTCGTAATATCCTTTTTGCTGGTAATATCAATAGATCTGGCAAGTTTTTTCAGAGCGTCCATCGCCGCTTCAACCGCCTTTGCGATTCCCCTGTTAATACTCATCGCATCGGCGCCTGCAGTTACATTGCGATAGGCCTCTTTGAAAATCGCCTCGGTAAGAACCGTAGCGGTAGTCGTGCCGTCGCCTGCAATCTTGCTTGTCTTGCTCGCCGCTTCACGAACAAGCTTTGCGCCCATATTTTCGTTCTTGTCCAAAAGTTCGATTTCCTCGGCCACAGTCACGCCATCCTTAGTAACTGTCGGACCGCCCCAGCTTTTGTCTATGATAGCGTTTCTGCCTCTCGGGCCAAGAGTCGAGCGTACTGCTCTGGTCAGTTTCTCTACACCCGCCAACAAAGCCGCCCTTGCGTCAGCTTCAAACATCAGGTTTTTTGCTGCCATAATCCGTTTACTCCTTGATACTAAAGGTCAAAAAATTAAAACAATACCAATTGGTATTAGAACTATCGCGTTGAGCGATTTGTAACGATTTATAATAACTTCGTTTACCCGCGGACAACGGTGCAGATTCTATTTGGAATCCGTACAGCGTCCAACTCCGAGTATTCTAAACAGCAAAGAAAATACCAGTTTATTGTCCCAAAGGCCAATAAAAGTTTATAGCACACATAACCATTTTACAGAAAAAGAGTTATGGCAACTTCAAAAAAAAGATTTGTTTCTGCCCTGCCGATATGACTGGACCCGCCCCTGCCAATTTTGGCATTTTCAGTATTAAAAAGGCCAACTTGACAGCATCAGCCAATCAATTCGGCAACATAGAAACTGGATTTTCGCCACCGTTGCATCGGAAAATATGGCATCATTGTAATTAGAAGAAGATTTTGCTACCATTCCGCAAGTCTATTTTAACAACAGGAATAATTACGGTACATAAAATAAATGGCAATAATAGGAATACAGGATGTAAGTGTTGGTTTTGGCGGCCGACCATTGCTTGAAAATGTAAATTTGCAGATTGAGGCAGGCGACCGGATTTGTCTGCTCGGCCGAAACGGTATTGGAAAATCTACCCTGATGAAACTCATTATGGGTGAAGTTTTGCCCGAACAGGGTGAAATTTTACGCGCCCCGCAGCTTACGATGACCTGCCTGACACAGGAAGTGCCAAAGGATTTGAGCGGGACGGTGTTTGAGCTAATATCCGAGGGACTTGGCCAATGCGGCAAGCTATTGGCCGAATATCACACTGTCAGTCATCAGCTCGCCCTTGACCACGATAATACATCACTGCTGACCAGGCTTGATAAATTGCAGCATTCACTCGATATCGAAGATGCCTGGCAGATGGACAGGTATGTCGAGAACATAATAGAAAATATGGAACTGGACGGCAATGTCGAGGCAGCGAAGCTTTCGGCTGGAATGAAAAGACGCATTTTGCTCGCACAGGCAATCGTCCGCAAGCCGGATGTGCTGCTGCTTGATGAGCCAACCAACCATCTCGATATCGAGGCGGTTATGTGGATTGAGGATTTTCTGACCAGCTACAAAGGAACATTGATTTTTGTCAGCCACGACCGGCTGTTCGTCAGGAAGCTGGCGACTCGCATCATCGAACTGGATAGAGGCCGGGCGATAAATTATTTTTGTGGTTATGAAACATTCCTTGTTCGCAGGGACATAGCAAATGAAGCCCAGGCGACCGCCGATGCGATGTTCGATAAAAAACTGTCGCAGGAAGAGGCGTGGATTCGCAAGGGAATAAAGGCGCGTCGTACGCGCAACGAGGGACGCGTGCGAGCACTTAAGAAAATGCGTAATGAAAGGAGCCATCGCAGAGACAAAATCGGAAAAGTACGAATGCAAATGCAGGAAGTCCGGCAATCCGGCAGACTGGTAATCGACGCGAAGAATATTTCTTTCGCGTATCTTCCCGAAAAACCGATTATTTCAAATTTTTCCACGACCATAATGCGCAGCGACAGAATCGGGGTCATCGGAGCCAACGGTTCAGGAAAAACAACTCTGCTGCGGGTACTTCTTAAGGAACTTGCCGCTCAGGAAGGTACAGTAAGGCATGGCACGAATCTGGAAATCGCATATTTCGACCAACTACACGCGCAGCTTGATTTTGAAAAATCGGCGTATGAAAATATCGCCGACGGAAATGAGACAGTGGTGATTAACGGAAATCCCCGGCACATCATCGGCTATCTTCAGGATTTTTTGTTTGCGCCAAGCCAGTCACTAAGACCGCTGGCGGAACTTTCCGGCGGTGAACGGAACCGGCTGCTGCTGGCGAAACTTTTTACACGCCCGTCAAATGTGCTTGTGCTCGACGAGCCGACAAACGACCTCGATATCGAAACGCTCGATTTGCTCGAAGAATTTTTACTCAATTATCCGGGAACAGTGCTGATGGTAAGTCACGACCGTGAGTTTTTGAACAATGCCGTTACAAGCATAATAGAAATGCAGGGTAACGGACAAGCAGCAGAATATGTCGGCGGCTATGATGACTGGCTGCGGCAGAGAAAGATAACGCCAGAGCCGGAGCCGCAAAAAACACCGCCCAAAATGCCTCCGGTAAGAGAAAAACCGCGAAAATTGACTTACAAAGAAAACAAGGAACTGAGGGAACTGCCCGGCTTGATAGAAAAGCTGGAATCCGAGCAACGGTATCTGCACAAAGAGATGGCTGACCCTGCATTCTACAAGAAAGGCTCGGAAGTAATCGCCATCAGTACAAAAGCCGGGGAATTACAAAAGCAGCTCGATGAACTTTACGCCAGATGGCAGGAACTCGATGAACTGCGATAGACAGGAATATTTTTTTATCGTTACGCCGCCGCTGTGCTATTTGGCAACGAAACGGAGATAGTGACTGGTCAATAAACTGAGATTAGTTATTAAATGGACTGACCCCAATCTTTAGCAAAAGCTGCGAAATCAACCATATCGACTGAACCGTTACGCGTCATATCTGCCGGCAGGAGAACATCTTCGACAAGCCACGAATAAACGAAAGATTCCAAATCTTGTCCATCAACTCTATCATTATTGTCTATATCAGCAGGACTTCCGATAGTTGAATCAGACATACTGGCCTGGTTGGTACCGCCGTAGAAACCTATATTAATCCTTTTGCCGTGCGGCCATAATTCTTTTTTCCAATTTGAATTCGTATCTCCAGCATCTATGCAGGGACTCGTTGAGGCATCTTTTAGCCATTGTTCCGTACTTGGGTTCCATCTTCCATTCTGAGCCTTAAGATGGTAATCTCCGTCAACCCAGAAATCGTCTTCGGTGTTTTCGGGTGTACCGTTATCGCTTAAGAAACCTTCAGATGCAAACAAAGGATCATCGTCGATATTGTTCGAAGCCTGAGGAATGTTCGTGTTAATACTTACAGCGCCCGTGTATGAAGTTGATGTGTCGTTATCATAATAATCACCAGCAGGATTATCGTAGAACAAACAATGCATAACATTAGGATCGGAAGCTGAGTGGCCTTCAAAGACAGCATTGTTGCCGTTACCTGTAAATATGGAATTTATGATTAAAGGTGATGAATCATAACAATAGATTCCTCCGCCAAGGCCGTTAGTTGTATTTTCGTTCATTGTGCAGTTAATGACGGAACAAAAAGATTCATTTGTGCTGTAAATTGCTCCGCCGGCAGTGACGGATTTGTTGGCGGTGAAGCGGCAGTTTCGTATAGTCCCAAAAGACAGTGATATGTAAATACCTCCGCCTGCATTGTTGGCGCTATTTTCAATAAATACCGAATTGCTAATTGTTGGTGAAGATGACAATCTGGCTTCGATTGCTCCGCCGAAATGGTATGCAGAATTTTTGGTAAATACGCAATTGTCTATCAGTGGGCTGGATGCCAAACAGTGTATTGCACCGCCGCCGGTATTTGCGCCGTAGGCCTGATTCCCTGTCATAATACAGTTCTTAATTGTCGGGGAAGAATAACTAAGATATACCGCCCCGCCCTGATAAGCATAACCTCGCGTAATAGTAAATCCCTGAATAACAGAGTTATTGGTTTCGTAATTTTCGAGATAAAAAGCCTGTGAGCCGAATTCGCAATCGATAATACAATTTTGTGGACCGTTCTGGCTTCTAATGATTAAGTCTTTACCGTTGAAATCAATCATATTGTTCCCTGCTCCGGTATATGTACCATCGAGAACAACAACGATTCCATTGGCAGGAACCATATCAACCGCCTCTTGCATTGAGTCATAGGGATTAGCCGGCGAACCATCTTCGGCCGGGGCTCCCGGTCCATCATCATCAACATAGATTATTGACGGTATTACTTCAAACTCAACGGTAACTGTTTTATTTGAATTCATCGTAACCTGATTGACTGTTGTCTTCAAGGCGTCGTTGTCGGTTCCCGTCCATTGCCTGACACGATAGCCCAAGTCGGGAGCAGCGGTTAGTTCAACAACTAAATTCACGGCAAAGCTGCCTGATTCCGGTAAAAGCGAACCATTACCGCCGACAATGCCGGAGGCGAGCTGATAAAGCAATACGGGTGGATTAGGGTGGTGATAACCGATATCGACCGTCCCAGTATCGTAAGTACCGTCCGTTCGAGTGGTCATATTGTCAATGCCGAGATTTGAGGCCGTATCACTGCCGGCATCGACACAGGGACTTTGAGCAAGTTGACCGGATGTTACCTGGCTTAAGTAATAATCTGTCAGCGGCCCTGTAACAAATAGCGGATCACCGTCAATGTTGTTCTGAGCATTATCAATATTCATATTAATGTCAAAAGCTCCGGACCATTGCCATGAGTCGTAGTCCCTAAAATCTGCATCTGAATTATTATAAAAATGGCAATATGTAACGATTGGGTCGGCATTGGCGCCATCTTCATATATGCCGAAGTTTGTATTATGTGAAATGGTGCAGTTCGTTACAGTTGGAATTGTTGAGCTGCTGTAATCGCTGTAACAATATATTCCGCCGCCGCCATTTGTGCCTGCGGTGTTATACGCGATGGTACAATTTGTAATTAAGGGATTTGCACCGTAGCTGCAGAATATTGCACCTGCCTTTTGCGCAGCGGAGTTTCCGGTCAGCAGACAATTTTTAATGATCGGAGACATATAAGGGTCGCAATATATACCGCCGCCGTTCTCGGTCGCTGTATTATTCGATATTACGCAATTTTCGATTCTTGGGTTATTAGCGCCGCCAATGCTGATAGCTGCGCCAAGTGCGGCAGAATTTTGAGAGAAAGTACAGCCCGTAATAAGTGATGTTGTATCTATGCAGCAAAGACCCGCCCCAAGATACGCTGAATTATTATTTATGATACAATTTTTAATAGTCGGACAAGTCAGGCCGTCCCAGCCCCCATTTATATTAATAGCGTTATTGGTGGCATTGATAATTGTAAAGCCATCTACAACAGCGGCCGCTGGTTCCCCAGTCATACTAAAAATAAAGGCGGAAGAATGTGAGGCGCTTTCACAATTGATTATACAATTTTGCGGACCGTTTTCACTTTTTAGGGTGATTGTTTTACCTGTAAAATGCAGCATAGTATTGTTTGGGCCGGCGTAGGTACCATCTTTTACAATAATAGTATCACCGTTTACAGATGCCGTGATTGCCGATTTGATATCAGAATGTGTTTGTCCCGTACCAACCCATATTTCTGCGGCATTTGTAGCTCCTGATATGGATAATACCAGTACAGCCGCGACCACAAATTTCTTCATCGTGTGCCCATCCTTTTATCAGATAACATTAGTCTTTTAAGGCTCAATCTGCCTACATTGACCTGACATTCCCACACAATAAAATGCACCTTACCCAGTTTACCTTGTTTTGCCATATTATACAAGGAAAAAGAGGAATTGGATTTATGAGGATATTGAGGCTAAAAATATTTTCCCCGGATATTGCAAACAAAGCCGGATTTTCTTCCGGCTTTGTGGGTAATTACGCAATATGTTCGATACAGCCGCCTGGAACGGCAGGCCTGCAAATACAATGAAACAGCTTCCTGCCATTTAGGGACAAGATTAATTCATAATCTGCTACTGGCGTTTCGGAAAATCCTGTGGTATTTCGTCGCGGAGCAGTTTGCCGCCCTGTCCGACAAGCCACAGATAATGATCACTTGGCAGACCTTCATAAGTTTCAAATGTAGATTTGCCCACAGGCGGGTCGTTGGTCGCCTTAAAAATCTGCGTGCCTTCGTCAAATTCATCGAACATAGCCTGATAAATCATCGTCGCACCGGCTTTAATCAGTTCGCGATACTGTGTCCAGAGAAACTCTCCGCCTCGTCGAGGTATAGGGCGGCCGCCACCGGTAAGATTTTTCCAGCTGAAACCAGGAAAGACTACCGGCAGATATTCAAGATTGTTTTCTTTGCACCATTGCATATCGCCGGCAATAGTATTATTAATCATAGGCTGTATATCATTAATATCTCTGACCCTGCCTATCATCCACGGAGATATAATGTCAGCCTTGCGATAAACATCCAGCCAGTTGGCATCGACAGCAGCATCGCGCTGACCTGGTGTACGCCAAAATGCCGGCGTACCCAGCAGCACAGTATTTCCTCCGTACTTGGGGTCGTTTTTCAAAAAATCAACAAACTTCGCAACTTCTTCAAGTGTATAAGGTCTGTCATTAAAACCAACGCCCCAGATACCGACTACCGGCTTGTCTCTGTGATGCTGATAGGCCTTATCGGCGGAGTCGCGGGTAATTTTCATAACATCAACCAAATACCTCCAATCATTTAGCATCTGATCAATATAATTAGCAGGCATTCCCGAAAGGTCATACATTATGGCATAAGTTCTTCCGTATTTATTCGCCCCCTTTCGGCAATGCTCAAGCACCATATTATATCCGGTTCGGCTAAGAATCGCCGGCTCATCCGATTCGTTTGTAACCTCCATAGGGAATCGCTGTACAAAAACGCCATCGATTCCATAATCTCGCATCCACTTAAAGTGGCGAATGGTGGTCTTTTCATTGGCGTTACTGTACAAATAGGCGGGTCTGCCGTCTTTGTGGTAAAATCCGTTTGGCCTGTAATGTTCATCCTGGTCCAGCTCGCTCATATCCGGCCAGAAATCTATGCCGCAGGCTCCCGGCCAAAGGTTTTCATTTCTATTTCGCCAGTGTACCCAATCACGGCCCGCCCCGTCGCCCGGAGCGCGATACCAGCCCTGATAGCCGCAGACGACTTTCTTGTCCAATGTCGAAGCGTCAACGGTTTTATACTCGCCTCTATCCAGCCGCCCAATCGCCGTCTGGTACAATTCTTTTGCAGTCGGCATCCGGCCTTTATCCTTCATATACTGGCGGCGAACATCGTCAAAAATTCCTATCCAGAGCTTGATTCTGTATGGATGCAGGTCTTCGGAAGCGACATCGCCGAATTTATCTTTGAACTCTTTGGTTTCAAGCAGTTTTCGGCGGAGCATATCGGCGGTAGCTTGAGTTTTCTGAAGCCAGTCGATATTGTCTTCCATCTCTTTCTGGCTTGGTTCTCTGCCGAGCATTTCCAGATATGCGGCATTAATTACCGCTCTGACTTCATATTCGCCGTAGGTATAAACGCGATAGCCCAATTCGTTGGTCTTGCCGTGATTGCATCTCAACAAATGGAGAAGATGCCGTTCGCAGGGCAGAAATTCCTTTTGAAGTTTGCAGTTTTCTGTTCTCTGCGGGTCATAAAGAAACGCCCCCGGTTCGTCTGGCGGCTGATTGCGCTGGCCTTCTGCGATTCCCGAATGATTTGCGATACTCTTGTTGCCATATACATTAAAATCTTCCACGCCGTTTACGATAAATCCGTAAGCGGCTGCGCCGCCGGCGATAGTGTTGTTGCGTATTGTCGCGCCGACGAGAGTTTTATCTTTATTGTTGGGCACCCATATTCCAGCGCCCATTGGGAAGGCAATATGAATACGCCCGCCGAAAGCATCGATATAATTATTTCGCAAAGTCGTGCCGCGATAGTCGTATTTCGTTCCATCTTCGTCCAAATTATAGACGATGGGGTCAACAAGATTTATCGCTCCCAGCGACTCGCGGGATATAGCGGCAACAACATTATCCTCTGCAATACTGCCCGGTGCGCCGTAAAGGACCAATGCCGCATCGGTAGGGTCAAGAACAAGATTGTTGCGAACGACGGTTTTTTCAGCGGCGCAGGATATCGCAT
>JAQTQF010000190.1 GCA_028712345.1 Phycisphaerae bacterium
CAACTGAATCTCGCAGGCGTCTGCTGCGCCTGAAGCAACGACATTCTTTGCGATGTATCTTGCCATATAACTTGCCGAACGGTCAACCTTCGAGGGGTCCTTGCCGCTGAAAGCTCCGCCGCCGTGAGCTCCCCTGCCGCCATAGGTATCGACGATAATTTTTCTGCCTGTCAGACCGCAGTCGCCCTTGGGGCCACCGACAACGAATCTGCCGGTCGGGTTGATATGTAATATAATATTCTTATCGACCATTTTTTTCGGCAGGACGGGAAGGATGACATTCTTAATTATCTCGCTGCGCAGTTTAGCATATTTTACATCCGGCGAATGCTGAGTTGAAACAACGACGGTATGGATTCTATAGGGTTTGCCTTTGCGGTATTCTACCGTAACCTGGCTTTTGCCGTCCGGGCGAAGCCAGCCAAGTTTGCCGCTCTGCCGCATTTTTGCAAGTCTTGCGACAAGGTTATGCGCCATTTGAATAGCCATAGGCATAAGCTGGGGCGTTTCATTGCAGGCATAGCCGAACATAATGCCCTGGTCGCCTGCGCCCTGGGCTTTGTGCAGACCCTGACCTTCGCTAACACCCTGAGAAATATCCGGACTCTGCTTGTCGAGCGAAACCATAACGGCACAGTTGTCATAATCGAATCCGATCGCAGGGTCAGTATAGCCGATTTCCTTGATAGTCTGGCGCACAACCGCGGGTATGTCAACGATTGCCTTTGAGGTTATTTCTCCTGCCACAACTGCAATACCTGTTGTAACGAGCGTCTCACAGGCAACTCTGCTGTTCGGGTCCTGGGCGAGCATCGCATCGAGTATCGCATCGGATATATGATCGGAAACTTTGTCGGGATGACCCATTGTTACCGATTCGCTTGTAAACAAAAAATTGTCTCCATTGCAATTAGCATTGGTGTGAACTCTTTTCTTTGCCATGAAAATTTCCTTTATAAAATTATCAGTTACTTTCCCACCGGCTGTTCATTAAGCTGCCAGTTATATTTCAGATATTCGATAGAATACTTCTTTTGCTTCAAAAATTTTGCGTTCTGTTCGGAGATATAATCCTTTACAAAATTAAGAATGGCTCTGTCAAGGTCTTCATGCTCACGGAAAAGTTTATCTGTTCCGTATCTCGCCAGAAACGCATCCTCTCTCCATTTATACATTTTGAACACCGGCGACAGATAAACAATTGCCCCGGCACCGTCAATTTCAAACGCGTCCTTCCCTGAAAAATAGTTCTTAATCTGTTCCTCAAGCTGCTTGTCGAGCACCTTTCCAATGTAAGGTTCTGCCCGCAAAGACGCCCCGCTGATGGTCCCATAGCATACGGCAAAACAAGCTCTCGGTTCGGCAAATCTGCCCAACAGTATATCTCGTTCAATCTCTTCGAGAGTGTACTGTATGCCCATTATCATAAAATAAGTTTTGTCCCTGAGGCCGGAAATATGCATAACACTGTTGGCAGGATAAAACAACAGCATAAATCTTGAGGGATTTATCGGATAATTTCCAACTATGCCTTTCAGCATACAGATATTATAGGCATTTATCCAGAATGCCACTTTTTCATTCCTCGACCAGGTAATATAAACCTCAGGTTTAATATCCGCCATTTTTCCAACTGCATCGTTCAGCACAATCCGATGTCTTCTGAGCTTCGAGTAATTTACCAATCCGGCAGCATTGACATATTCTTTTAACAATTCGCCGAGACCAAGATTAAAGGCATCGCCGCTGATATACCCGGCAGGAACATTAGGGCTTTCCACCGCAAGGACATCAAACAAATCTTTCCCTGCTGCTGGTTCGTTGGACTCGCTATTAAGACTTGCCTCATCTGTCCGCTGTCCAAGAGGGACGGGTTTGTTAACATCGTTGAAATCGTTTTGCTCCCGAACTATAGGAACCGAATCAGCAGATGAGTTTTTGGCATCAGCATCCCGAGCCAAACAGACAATCGCTACAAACAGCGCCATATATATCCAGAGATTCTTCATACTATACCGTTATTTAATTCCTATATTTTGATTTAGACATTCGGCCATGCCCAAAACCGAGATTTTAATGATTTCGCTTACGATTACCAGTCAAAATTGTTTAAAATCTTCGCTTTACACCCATTACAATACCGATGTCATACAAAACATGCTCGAAATAACCTTGACATAAAAGAGTGTATTGTTTACTTTCTGTACAGTGAATTTTACCTATTTTGAAACTTTACGGATTTCTTACTATGCACAAGGTTCATTTTTCGATAGTTTTTCTGATAATTTCCATTTCGTGCATTGATATTTTAGCCGTTAATACCGCTCGAATTGATGTTGTGCGAAGCAAAGAAATATTAGTCGATGCCGATACAACGGTTATTGAGGAGTTTCTGACAGAGGCATTTGACGAATTCCTCGCTAAAACAGACTTTTCCGATGTTGCCTCGCTGCGGACAACAATCGTTACCAGAAGCTCATCAGAGTTTGAAAGTGGCCAAATTCAGTATGGGCCGCGATTTTTCACTTTTACACAAAAGCAAACAGCTCAAACCTTTGAAAAAATATCTCAACTTTCAGACGGCACTCGTAAATCCTTACTGAAAACGAACTTATTGATTTTAATCAGTGATTTGGGCAATTTGGAACTATCAAAATTAGCTATAGATTATCTCCAGTCATCAAATATAACGGCTCGGTATTGGGCTGTTTGCTGCCTGACAAATGACAGTGTGGTCCGCCAGCTTAACACAGCCGGCTCGACTGAAAACGGCCGGATTGCCGAAGAATTCGTCAAAAAACTGCAAACAGTGGTCCAGGTCGAAGAGTCAGGAGATATTCTGATTCAGATAGCCCAATTCGCTGCAAACCTGCAACAATCTTCCGCAAATGAGCTTCTTAGCCAGATTATCCAGAAAAGGGTCGAGCTTTACCTTAACTGGCAAGCCGACAACGAAATGGTTGACAGCTTTATTTTAAAATCGCTAATCGACAGGATTCAGACCGACCAAGACAGTACCAAAGTTATGGCCAGGAATTTCGCCATCCTTTACTCTGTAGCGATACAAAAATATGTGCTCGGCACAGAAACTCTGTCGGCAGACAGTATTCACAACCTTGTCTCGGTTATTGCCCAGGGCGAAAAATATTTGTCCCGGTTTCTGGCTGACTGGCCAGGTTCATTAAAAAGGGCTATAGAAAAAGGCGGCGGAGCCGGCCTGCTGGCGGAACACGATGCGCTTTTGGGCTCGGCAAGTTCGACAGGAAGACTTCCTTTAACGGTGGGGTTCGATTACGGACGAAATTCTGACGGCACCGTGAAGACCGCTCCGCCAAAGTTGTCAAATCCGTCCAAGCCTAATTAAGTTGTAATTTATTTGTTGTCCCGATAAGGATGTCCCGACAATGCGTTTGGCCTCTACACTTTTAAAAAGCCTTATTCCTGCTGTCCTGCTTATGGCGGCAGGCTGTAATTATTCGGCAGACAAGCCAGAGCCCCACAATAGCGTACTCTACAGCGCTTACAGCGCCAAAGTAAGAGGGCTTGACCCCGGCGATATCGGCGATACGACTTCATCAGCCGTTGCCGGCCAGATATTCGAATGTCTCTATCAATACCATTATCTTAAAAGACCATACGAGCTTATTCCTTCGCTTGCCGAGAATATGCCTTCTGTTAGCGATGACGGTCTTGTCTATACTATAAAGATAAAAAAGGGCGTATATTTTACCGATGATGCGTGTTTTGAGAACGGCAAAGGCAGAGAACTTGTCGCCGATGATTTTATTTTTGCCTGGAAGCGAATCGCCGACATTAAGTATCTAAGCAAAAACTGGTGGATTTTTGACGGCAGAATCGTCGGCCTTGATGAATTTAGACAGTACACTAAGTCCCGTCAGAAGGCTTCTGATGTAGATTACTCACTGCCCGTTGAGGGATTGACGGCGCCGGATAAATATACTCTAGTTATAAAACTGAAAAAGCCATGGCCGCAGATAGTTCATTTGCTTGCGCATTTGCCGACGGCGCCTATGGCCAAAGAGGCGGTTCAGTACTATGCCAAAGACATAATGAA
>JAQTQF010000191.1 GCA_028712345.1 Phycisphaerae bacterium
ATCCGCTTTCTTAGGCAATTCTGACAGCCACGGAGTTTTTACTTTTGGCCACAGAGAACACCAAGTTCACAGAGAATTTTTAAGATATAATTAACCACGAATTAACACGAATTTTCGTCCCTGATAGGCTATTTATCAAAGAGTATATCTGCATTGGCGATGATTTCGGACCTCTTCATATCGCTAAAGTCTCCATCACCAGCCCTTGCATTTGAAAGAATTAAACCTAATTTTTCTTTGATCTCTTTGTTCATATCAGGATTGGCAAAACGCTTTTCCATATATTCAATTCCGCCACTAAAAATATAACTGTCAATCCGATGCGGATACGAACTATACTCCATGATAAAACGATACTCTTCCTGCTTAGCAAATTGCTCACCCTTTCTGAAGGGTACAACTTTATGGATGTTAGTGTGGTCAATACATGGAGCCTTTCCATACTTTACTTCCTCGTGTTTCACAGGCCAAAAGGGAAGTCTTCGTTCTGTGCGTTCTGTTTCAAGTGCCTTATTTATAAAATCGCAGACTTTGCTGGGAGTACTGATAATTGCCATAATATTTTGTTCGTCCTCTTTGAAGATATTCCATTCATCGGGCGTTGGCATAGTTCCTTTTAATTTGGTCCAACAACTAAGGACAAAGCATCTATATTCGGCAGTTCCTCCATCGACTGTTTTTGCGGAACCTTCATCTCTGTCTCCTTTTGTGTTTCCACTTTCGGTTGTCTCGCATAGCCTCCTGTAGTATTCAGGTGACCGTAGTACAAATGTGCTGTTTTCCGAGAATATGCTCTCACATGCTTTGATGTCGAGAAACCGAGCAATCTTTACTTCTGACATACGGCGGTTACTCCCTTTCCTTAACGATTCTATTTCTTCGCCAGCTATGAAGAAGCAGTATATCGTTAAACTGGCAAGAAAGACAAGTTTTTTGTATAACTTCAAAAATCTGTGAAATCAGCGTAATCCGTGGTTGAAGTAATTCATGTCGATTCGTGTTTATTCGTGGCTGATTATTCCTTTATCGGCAAGTCTTTTGTTTGTGCGGGCAATTATTTCCGTAATTAATTCCTCTCTGCTCATCTCTATATGCTGCTGTTTAAAATACTCTCTGAAAAAACGCATCCTGTCGGCATTGCTGATACCGTCGCGGAGCATATTTATCTGAACGAGATTTTTGATTCGCTTACTATAAGGTAGTTTCCAGAATTTTCTGGTTCGCTCATTGTCGAGAAAATAAAAGTCAAATTTCCCATCCATAGATTTTACGAGAACATTGCCAAGCCTTAAATCGCCGTGAAAAATATTTTTGCCGTGCATTATGCCGACCGTTCTGCCGAACTGTTCAATCAGTTGATGTCTTTGGGGTGTATTTTCCTCCAGCAATTTGGGCAGTGAAACGGCATTTTTAATTTCACTTGTTACAAGAAAATTACGGGACATAAACCCCATACACACTTTTTTGCCGACCGCGACCATCAGCGGGGATAGAAAACCGTTTCTTTCGAGCATCAGACCTGCTTTAAAAGCTCTTTCGGCCCGGCAGGGCAATAAATGATTCTTTAAAATATCTGAAAAAGAACGGTTGAGGTATTGTTTCAAAATCAGATTATAAACTTTGCCTTTGAAAGTGAGGTCAAATT
This sequence comes from Phycisphaerae bacterium, assembly GCA_028712345.1. Lineage (GTDB taxonomy): Bacteria > Planctomycetota > Phycisphaerae > Sedimentisphaerales > UBA12454 > GWC2-45-44. Next base: position 1,646 of record JAQTQF010000191.1, read on the forward strand.
TGAATACATTCGCGAATTTTGACGAAGACAGTTTCGTAAATAAGCTTCTCTGCCCATCGATGGATATTGCATCGTATCTCCCGTCAAATACCGCGTTCTGCGGGAACCCATCGGCAAGTTTCAAACGATAGTCACTGTTTTTGATTTTCCGGTGTTTCATAACGGTAATTTATACACCGACAATTATAATTCCCATTTCATTGGCAATGGCGACAGTTTGAGGTTTGTCTATGATGATAGTCCTGCCTGCCTCGACGATGAGACATTTGCCGTTGTTTTTGCTAATCGACCTGATAGTGTCCGGCCCGACGCAAGGCACATCAAAACGGATATCGTGGTCTGACTTGGAAACCTTTAGCAGCGTCCAGCCGCCTTTTTTGCAGAATTGTCCACAGCGTTCAATCATTTTTTCCGTGCCCTCGATCGCCTCGACCGCAATAACTGTTTTTTCCCTGACCGCTATTGCCTGGCCTATTCCGGTTTGCGCGATACTTTTCGCCAGCGACCAGCCGTAGTCGATATCTTCTTGAATTTCCGCTGTGGGCTGAAGTTTAGTCATTATGCCTTTGTCGGCTAAATGCTCAGTGCAAAATTTCGTTGAGTCCTGCAAAATAACACCTCCGCTTGCCGGTTCTTCCGCAATCGCCTGCAAAATCGTCTGGTCGGTCTTGTTTTGTTTTCTTAACCGCCAGTAATAAATTCTTATCGCCCGCCAGTCAGGCAGATATTTCAAAATTCGCCAGGGCGTAAAAAGTTTATCCTTATGAACCTTGCCCACCATTATTGCGTTTGTCGCCCCGTTCTTTTTCAGCTTTCTAATCCACGCTCCCGGTCTTGCGACAGGCACAGTCGCGTAAAAGTCCACAAGCTCTCTAAGCTGCGGGTCGGGGTTGTCGCCGAGGCCGACACATATAATCTTATACCCGGCGTTTCCGGCATCCTGAGCAATAAGAATAGGCAGCTTTCCGCCGCCTGCTATAAGGCCGATTGTTTTTTTATTATTTTTAGCCACGGAGTTCACAGAGAAACTATTTTTGTGTTCATTCGTGGCCGTTTTTTTCCGTGTCTGATTTTCCATTTTGTTTTTTGATTCGGCGGATTACCTTTTTAATTTCCGGCAAATCTTCGATAATGCTGTATGCCCTCTTGGCGTTTAATGCGTTAATCGCGGGCGTGCCTGCGATATTTTGGCCGTCGGGAACATCGTTTATAACGCCAGCCTGAGCGGCGATTTTGACGAGGTTGCCGATTTTTATATGGCCGACTATACCGACCTGAGCGGCAATTACACAATGATGGCCGATAGTAGTGGAACCTGCAATTCCAACCTGGCCCACGAGAAGACAGTGGGCGCCGATTTTTGTGCCGTGTCCGATGTTGATAAGGTCGCCGAACTTGCAGCCTTCGCCGATTATGGTATCTTCAATTGCTCCTCTCTGGATGCAACAGTTTGAGCCGATTTCCACATCATCTTCTATAACGACCACGCCGACCTGCGGAATTTTGTAATGTTTGCCTTTATGTGTTGCGTAGCCGTAGCCGTCTTTTCCTATCGTGGCGTTGGCGTTTATTATTACATTATTGCCTAATCGGCAGCCATCGTGTATCACGGCGTTTGGATACAGAATACAGTTATCGCCGATTTTGACATTGTCGCCGACAAACGCGCCGGAATAAATGACCACATTATCGCCGATTTCCGCTCCGTCGCAGATGGTCGCAAAGTCGCTGATGATGCAGCCGTTGCCGATTTTTGCGGTCTTGGCGATATTGGATTTGGGCGATACGCCGATATTTTTATGCTGTCTGTAGCCGTGAAGTAAAACCACTATCTGCGAAAACGCATAGTAGGGGTCTTCGCAAATCAGAAGCGGAACGGGAGCCCCTGTATCTTTGCCGATAATTACCGCACCTGCCTTTGTGGTTTGCAGCGCGTTTGTATATTTGGGATTGGAAAGGAAACTTATGTCTGTCGCAGTTGCGTTTTCAAGCGTCGCCACAGAATTAACCTTGATATTTGGGTCTCCCTTAACCTTTCCGCTAATATGTTCGGCAAGCTGAGCTAATGTTTTTTCCATTTATTTTCGTAAATCCTTAAATAACGAGAACAAAACTAATTTGTCATACCTGCCCCCGTTTTCACGAGGATAAACTCCAGCAGGTATCCAAAAGTTTATATAATAGTCTGGATTCCCGCTTTTGCGGGAATGACAATCGGTTTGAATAATTATAACTATTAGTCTCGGCAGGTCAAGAAGTTAAGAGTTTAAAAGCCTGTTTTGCTGCTTTAGCAGCGTTTTTAGGGCAGGGCGAGCCAAAATCAGAGCTATCAAGTTTGAATGTAAAAACTTCCGGTCCGACTGGGGCATACTGGGCGGGATTGGTTGGGCCGAAACAGACTATTGTCGGAATCCCGCAAGAGGCGGCCAT
>JAQTQF010000192.1 GCA_028712345.1 Phycisphaerae bacterium
GAAATGATTATACCGGATTTTGAAAAAGCTGCAAAAAAGGCCAATGAAGTTATGGCAAAGAAGGAACAATTCAAGAATACGCTGAATTGGCTCTTGCGACCGGACCATAAAACAAACAGCCCTGATGAATAGGGCTGTTCCTGTGGCTGTTTATTGTAAATTAAGCACTCAAGCCGTAATCGGCCAGCAGTTTTCGCAATTCTTCCTTCTGGGCGCTAGTCAGCGGTGTCATCGGCAGCCGCATTTCATCGGAGGCCATTCCCAAAATCGCCATCGCAGCTTTTACCGGTATCGGGTTAGTCGCCATACTTAGCATAGTCCGGGACAATTTGAATAGCTTATTGTGCCATTTTCTCGCCGAGACAAAATCGCCTTCGAGAATCAAATCCGTCATTGCTTTTACATCGGAAGGGACGACATTTGCCACAACGCTGATAACGCCTTTTCCGCCGACCGAACATATCGGCAGCGTCAGCGAATCGTCGCCGGACAGAATAGTCAGGTCGCACGAGTTTGCTATATCACTCGAAATATCAAGCTGGCCGGTCGCTTCTTTCACGGCAACGATGTTTTCGATTTTGGCAAGTCTTGCTATCGTCGCGGCAGTCATACCCGCGCCGCATCTGCCGGGGATATTATAAAGAACCACCGGCAAATCTACCTCTTCGGCTATCGCGGCAAAATGCTGATAAAATCCTTCCTGTGTCGGCTTATTGTAGTAGGGCGTTACCTGCAGAGAGGCATCTACGCCGATTTTCTTGGCGTAAGCGGTAAGTTCAATCGCCTCGGCCGTGCTGTTCGAGCCTGTCCCGGCAATTACCGGTACTTTGCCGTCAACGACATTCACAACCCGTTCGATAACCTGCTTGTGTTCGGGATGGCTTAATGTCGGCGACTCGCCGGTCGTTCCGCAGGGAACTATGCCGTCAAGGCCGCTTTTTAAATGAAACTCGACTAATTCATCGAGAGTGTCGAAATCGACCTGACCGTTATTAAACGGCGTTATAAGAGCTACCATTGCTCCGCTAAACATTTTTAACTCCTATATTTATTAAATTCGAAATCCTAATATCGAAATCCGAAACAAATCCGAATTTCCAAAACCCGAAAATGATCGAAACAATTGGTTTAAAAAATTTGATTTTCGTATTTTGAAATTGTTTCGTATTTCGGATTTCGTTTTTCGAGTTTTCAAGTATTCTCAAGTATCCTGCAATATGCCTTAACCGCATTTGCCAGACCCATATCGAGCGCATCGGCGATAAGGGCATGGCCTATCGAGACTTCCATTACCAGTTTGACATTTTTACAGAAAAACGCCAGATTATCAAGATTTAAATCGTGTCCCGCATTTACGCCCAGACCGATTTCGGCCGCTTTCGCCGCAGCGGCGGCATATTTGGCGGTCAAGGGTTCAAGATTATTACTTTTCTTCGCAAAGGCCGCGGCAAACGGTTCGGTATAAAGCTCTATCCGGTCGGCTCCGATTTGCTTTGCCTTTTCGACGGTTTCGAGCACGGGGTCAACGAACAGACTTACCCTTATCCCGAATGCCTTGAGTTTTTCAATAATCGGCAGAAGTCTTTTGCAATTAGCCTCATTCAAATTCCAGCCGTGGTCAGAAGTATTCTGCCCCGGCTCATCAGGCACTAATGTTGCCTGGGTCGGTTTTATCTGGGGCATTAAATCCATATATTTTCCGGTAAACGGATTTCCTTCGATATTGAACTCTACGCCGGCCACGACAGGCTTTAATTCATAAACATCACAGTATCTTATATGCCTTTCGTCCGGCCGGGGATGAACGGTGATTCCATAAGCGCCGGCAGAAATGCTTGTCTTCGCCGCCTTAATTACGCTCGGAATCCCCAGCAAGCGGGAATTCCGTACAAGGGCGATTTTATTCAGATTTACGCTTAAATTAGTCATAAATTAGTATTTGGTATTTAGTGTATAGTATTTGGTTTTGGCATTTTCTACTGTTTTCTGTGTTCTGTATTCTATATTCTGTAATTTAGTATATTAGGATACGGTCCCATCGGCAAGGAAAAACCGCTTTTGGCGAAAATGCCGAAACTGCCGAAAGCCCTTGCCTTGACCCCGTCCCCCCGCTATAATTTGCTAAAAAGTGTGGCTATGAAAAATATGTCAATCATATTCATAATATGCTTGGTGCCTTTATGTGGCTTTGGTATTTACCTTATATACCAAAATAGAAGTTCGGATGCTCTTTGGTCAAAAGTCGTGCCTGCATTGGCTATAGCAATAGTAGGAGGATTTTTTAGCATATGGTTTAGTCTAAAAAGCGAAAATATTGAAAATCAATTCTCCTCTACATTATTTTTTCACAAATCAGACAAAAAGCCTTTGGATAGACACTATCCGAACCAGCATAAGTTTGGTGGGAGTCAATTTGGAATTGCACTTCTTAATTTCATAGACAAATATACTGAACAAAATCAAGAACTGAGCACAGCAGTATTTGACAAAGATATAGAAAAAATCAGAAGATTCTATCAAGATTTGGTTTTTATTAAGTTAATATCTCGTTGCTTTTGGATATATGCCGATTGGTGGGATATTAGTATTAATTCTGTGCGGCGAGGAGATAGCTTTGAATCTGTGGTTTCTGCAAATAAACCGAAACCTACTTGTAGTACTTTAAAATGGGAAGATTTTTTGAAAGGGTTAAATAACGAAGGCGATTTCTACCAATTACTTTCAAGTTTTTCAGAAGATTATTCCTTAAAGAATATGACTATGCCACCAGAAACAAAAGTTAATTTTATAACATCGCAATATATGAAGACACTTGTTTTTACAAATCCCTTTGTCAAAGTCTCTATCACCGTATTCAGTCGTGGCGGTTCTATTGGCATAGGTGATTATCAATTCCTTTTGGGCTATGACAACAAAAAAAATGATGAATTTTGGTCAGAGTATTTTAGGATAAATTGCAAAGCTGAATTCGAAAAATTCAGGTCTGGACATCCCGATATGCCTATATATAAACGATGGGTAAATACAATGTTTGCCGAAATACAATTTCAATTAGATGATAAAAAACGGCTACAAAGAGCATATGAATATCGCGATTTAATTAACTAGTACTAATATTCCTCGTTTTATAGATTTTTCACTATTTTTATTCGTGTTCATTCGTGGCTAATATCTCCGTGTCCTCTGCCTGTCCCGCCATAGCCTTTGGCGACGGCGGATGAGCTCGGTGGTTAAAAAAATCCGTGCAATCCGCGTAATCCGTGGTTAAAATATCGCTATGGACATCAAAGGCAAAACGGCAGTAATTACAGGCGCAACCGGCAAACTTGCCGCCGCTATCGTTTTGGCAATGGCAAAAGCGGGGGCAAACTGCGTCTGCATATATCACAAAAACAGCAAAAAGGCCGGCAGGTTAAAGGCCGAACCGAAAAGAGCCGGCGTAAAAAGCCTTTTCATAAAAGCGGATTTGACTAAACCGCAGAACATCGAAAAGGTTTTCGCCAAAATAAGAGACTTTTCCAAACCGCAGATTTTGATAAATGCTGCGGCGGTATTTGATAAAAAGCCATTAAATAAAATCACGCCGGAATATATTAAAAACACTTTGGATATTAATTTCACAGCGGCGATTTTAATGACTAAGGAATTCGTCAAACTTGCCGGCAAAAAGAAAAAGGCGAAAATAATAAACATCACCGACGCTATCACAGAAAAACAGCCGGCAGGTTTTAGCGTTTACTCAGCCTCGAAGGCCGCTCTCGAGACGGCAACGAAAACATTAGCCAAGGAACTTGCTCCGAGTATTACCGTAAACGCAATTTCGCCGGGGATAATTCATAAGCCTAAGAAGATAACCGCCAAAATCGCGACCGAAAAAACCGCCGGCGTAAAAAAAGTTTTAAACGCTGTAAAATTTATCATTGAAAACGATAGTGTTACCGGTCAGATTATCAATGTTGACCGAAGCGGAGATTTATAATGCTTAATCATGCCAACAGAGTTACTATTGTGCGAATTCTGCTCATTGTGCCTTTTGTTATCTGTATGCTCAAGGTCAACGAA
>JAQTQF010000007.1 GCA_028712345.1 Phycisphaerae bacterium
GAGACGTGCTGCTGGCGTGGGAGAATGAGGCTTTTCTCGCTGTGAACAAGCTTGGAAAAGATAAGTTTGATATCGTGGTTCCCTCCGTAAGTATTCTCGCCGAGCCTCCGGTAACGGTGGTCGATAAAGTTGCGGCCAGACATGGCTCACGGGATGTGGCTAAGGCATACCTTGAATACCTCTACTCCCCTGTAGGTCAGAAACTCGCCGCCAAACATTATTATCGTCCGGTTTTTGAGACTTTCGCTGATCCTGCGGATCTTAAGCGTTTTCCCAACGTGACGCGGATTACGGTCGACGACGTTTTCGGCGGCTGGCAAAAGGCACAGAAAACGCATTTTGCCGATGGAGGCACTTTCGATAAAATTTATCAACCTGGCAATTAGCTAAATAAATCGCTACGGCCGATGTGTGGTGTGAAACCATCGGCTGCAGCTTTAATTACAATACGGGAAAGATATGTTATTAAAATTCAAACAACAAAGTGTTCTGCCTGGCTTTGGTTTATCGTTTGGCTATACGATATTCTATTTGAGTCTGATTGTTTTGATACCTCTGTCGGCTGTGTTTATTTCTGCCGGCAGGCTCACATGGGATCAATTCTGGACGACAGTAACCTCGCCGAGAGTACTGGCCTCATACCGTCTCAGCTTCGGTGCTTCTTTTATCGCTGCGGCGATTAATGCTGTTTTTGGCTTACTTGTGGCCTGGGTACTGGTTCGTTATCAGTTCAAAGGGAGAAAGTTTTTTGATTCAATTATTGACCTGCCGTTTGCACTTCCTACCGCTGTGGCCGGAATAGCTCTTACTGCTATCTATGCACCTACAGGCTGGATAGGCAGCTTTCTTGAACCTTTAGGCATAAAGACAGCGTTTGCTCCGGTGGGTATTGTGATTGCACTAACCTTTACGGGACTTCCATTTGTGGTCAGAACAGTTCAGCCGGTTCTGGCTGATTTAAGCAAAGAGAATGAGGAGGCCGCTGCCAGTCTTGGAGCGACCCGTTTTCAGACATTTAAAAAAATCATATTCCCTGAAATACTTCCCTCTGTTTTGACAGGTTCGGCATTGGCATTTGCTCGGGCTGTCGGCGAATATGGATCGGTGGTATTCATTTCAGGTAATATGCCGATGAAGACAGAAATCACACCGTTATTGATTGTTACTAAATTAGAGCAGTTTGATTACGCCGGTGCGACCGCAATCGCCGTGGTTATGCTGGTAATATCATTTGCAATGCTTTTAATTATCAATCTGCTGCAAAGGTGGGTAACCAGAAATCAGTTTTAAAGAGAAAAGATTAGCATGAAAATTACAAAATATTATAAACATGCCAAAACATCCGGCCAGTCAAGACTTGCAAAATGGATACTCGTTACTATTGCAATACTTTTTCTCGGATTATTTTTGTTATTGCCATTAATAGCGGTATTCACTGAAGCGTTAAGAAATGGTATCAGGGCATATGTTGCCTCATTTACAACTCCTGACACGATTTCGGCAATACGTCTGACATTAATAACTACTGCGATTGCTGTTCCGCTCAATCTGGTTTTTGGAGTGGCGGCAGCCTGGGCAATAGCAAAATTTGACTTTCGAGGCAAGGGTATCCTTATAACTCTTATTGATCTGCCTTTTGCGGTTTCACCAGTGGTATCAGGGCTTATATTTATATTACTGTTCGGGTTGCATGGTTGGTTTGGCCCCTGGCTTACCGAACACAACATAAAAATTGTTTTTGCGATTCCCGGCATTGTACTTGCCACAACTTTTATTACTTTTCCTTTTATTGCCCGCGAACTTATACCTCTGATGCAATCACAGGGAACGGAAGAAGAACAGGCAGCCCTTGTTCTTGGAGCAGGCGGGTGGCGAACATTCTTCAGGATCACATTGCCGAATATAAAATGGGGACTTCTCTATGGAGTTATTCTATGCAGCGCGAGAGCCATCGGAGAGTTTGGTGCAGTTTCAGTGGTGTCAGGCCATATTCGTGGGCAAACAAACACTTTACCGCTGCACATAGAGATACTTTATAATGAATATGATTTTGTGGGGGCGTTTTCTGTTGCGTCACTTCTTACCATGTTCGCATTTGTAACCCTCTTGATTAAGAGTATTGTTGAGTGGAAGTTTAGCAAAGATTTACAAGAGTATTCTAACGATTCAAATAGGAGTTGATATGAGTATAGAAGTACGCAATATAAGCAGGATGTTTGGAACTTTTGCCGCACTGCGTAATGTGAGCTTAAAAATACCCTCAGGCGAACTGGTGGCGTTGCTGGGCCCTTCAGGCTCAGGCAAAACCACTTTGCTTCGCATAATAGCAGGACTTGATTTTGCCGATCCAGGCAGCGGACCAATTTTGTTCCATGAAGATGATGTAAGTAACCACGATGTCGGAGAACGACAGGTAGGATTTGTTTTTCAGCATTATTCACTGTTCAGGCATATGAATATATTCGAAAATGTTGCCTTTGGTCTTAATGTTCGCCCGCGAAAATCTCGGCCAGACAAGAACGATCTCAAGGAGCGAGTTTTGAAGTTACTTAAACTTGTACAATTAGAAAGGGTTGCGCAGCTTTATCCATCGCAACTTTCCGGCGGCCAGCGTCAACGTGTGGCGCTGATCAGGGCATTGGCTGTTGAACCCAAGATACTGTTACTGGATGAGCCTTTTGGGGCATTAGATGCCAAAGTCCGTAAGGAGTTAAGACAGTGGTTGCGAAGGCTTCACGATGAAATGTCCATTACCAGTGTGTTCGTTACACATGACCAGGAAGAAGCGCTCGAGGTTGCGGATCGAATTGCGGTTCTTAATGCCGGTCGTATTGAACAGGAAGGCACTCCAGAAGAAGTATACGATAATCCGGCCAATCCTTTCGTTTGTGATTTTTTAGGCAGTGTTAATCTTTTTCACTGCAGGGTGCATAATGACCGGCTTCATATTGGTGAAAGCGAACTGACTGAGGTATCTCCAGGACACACCGAGCATTCCTCAGTAGTAGCTTATGTCAGGCCGCACGACATTGAGATTTCAAGGACTCCTCATAAGGATGCGATACAGTCAAGAGTCGTTCATATCAGCACCGCCGGACCGATAGCAAAAATACAGCTTATCAGGCTTGATACGAACGAAATGGTTGATGCAGAGATAACCAGGCAGCATTACAAACAGTTACAACTCCGCTCAGGAGAGTTGGTGTTTATTAACCTGCATAATCCTCGTGTTTTTGTACATGATTATGTAATCTAAATGTGAAAGGAAATAACAATGGCTACTATTTTTGAAAACATTTTACAAACAACAGGCAGTACCCCTTTGGTCAAAATCAACAAATTGATCACAGGTGCAACGGTTTTGGCTAAACTTGAGAGCCGAAATCCTCTTGCTTCAGTGAAAGACCGGATAGGGGTGTCAATGATAGAGGCGGCTGAAAGAGACGGCAAGGTCAATGACAAGACTTTGATTATTGAACCGACAAGTGGAAATACCGGAATTTCACTTGCATTTGTATGCGCAGCAAAAGGTTACAGGCTGCTGCTTACAATGCCCGACTCGATGAGTATCGAAAGAAGAAAGGTACTCAAGGCCCTTGGTGCGGAGCTTATATTAACACCAGCCGCTGAAGGAATGAGCGGTGCAATCAAAAAGGCATTGGAAATAGCGGAATCAGAAAAGAATTCGTTTGTACCGCAGCAGTTCGAAAACCCGGCGAACCCCGAGATTCACCGCAGAACAACCGCGGAAGAAATCTGGAAAGATACGAATGGCAAGGTTGATATTCTTGTATCCGGTGTGGGCACTGGCGGTACAATAACCGGCGTGGCAGAAGTCATCAAGTCACGCAACCCGAACTTTAAAGCTGTTGCCGTTGAACCTTTGCAGAGCCCTGTCCTGACCCAGACTCTTGCCGGTCAGGAAGTCAAACCTGGACCACATAAGATACAGGGTATCGGAGCTGGTTTTGTGCCTAAGGTTTTGAATCTCAAAATTTTAGACGAAGTAATAACCGTGGACCAGGATGAAGCTATCGACTGGGCAAGACGGGCGGCAAAATTAGAAGGGCTGTTTGTCGGAATTTCTTCCGGTGCGGCTCTTCGTGCAGCGGATATCCTCGCCTCAAGACCAGAAAACAAGGGAGGGATAATTGTAACGATAATTCCCAGTTTTGGTGAACGTTATCTGTCGTCAGCTCTTTTTGCTGATATTGTGGCTTGATATCGTTGGATTTGGAACCATAAAGAGTAATAAAATTCAATAAATACAGGAGTGATTATGAAATTTGCGACTAAGGCAATTCGCGAGGGTCAACAGCCAGACCCAACAACAGGGGCAGTTATCGTCCCTATATACCAAACAGCGAACTTTGCGTTTAAAGGGGTAGGCAAGCCTAACCTTTTTGAGTATTCCCGCAGCGGCAATCCAACCCGAAGTGCATTTGAAAAATGTCTGGCCTCTCTTGAAGAGGCTAAATACGGTTTAGCTTTTAGTTCCGGTATGGCAGCGGTTGACGCAGCAATTTCCATTCTTCGGCATGGAGATCATGTGATATCTTCAGAAAATATTTATGGCGGAACATTTCGATTGTTTGAAAATGTGGCTGTCCCGCGTGGGATTCGTTTTACTTATGTTGACGGGACTCGCCCCGAAGCGTTCGCTGAGGCAATCTGTAAAGAAACGAAGCTGGTGTGGATAGAAACGCCGGCAAATCCTCTGCTGCAACTGGTTGATGTGAAAGCAGTATCAGAGATAACACGGAAACACAAGCTTATCCTCGTTGCAGATAACACATTTCCATCTCCCTGTTTCCAGAGACCGCTGACTCAGGGGGCCGATGTGGTAGTACACAGTACGACAAAATATATCAGCGGACATTCCGATGTTATAGAAGGTGCAATCGTTACCAATAATGAGCAGATTTACACAAATTATGTGTTCTATCAGAATGCAGTTGGTGCAGTCCCTGGACCGTTTGATTGCTGGCTAAGTTTACGGGGACTTAAGACCCTTGCGGTACGTATGAAAAAACATGAAGAGAATGCACTGAAAGTCGCTCAATGGCTTTCGAGCCACCCGAAAGCTGCCAATGTCATCTATCCTGGTTTGGAAAGTCACCCTCAGCACATGCTGGCCAAGTCACAGATGGATGGCTTCGGGGCTATCGTCACTTTTCAACTCAGGGGAGGCATGAAAGCGGTTGAAAAATTTGTCGATGGGCTAGAGATTTTCCTGTTTGCTGAAAGCCTCGGCGGCGTGGAATCTTTGGTATGTCATCCATGGAGCATGAGTCACGGGGCAATGAGTAGAGAAGAGAAGGGAAAAATAAAGATTACCGACGGCACTATCCGTCTATCCATCGGAATTGAAGATGTCGATGATTTGATAGGAGATATCGATAAGACACTGATAGGTGTTGATATCTGAAATCTAATAGCTGGCCATGTATAGTTCAGTATTGGAAGAATCACAAAACCCAGAGCAGATAAACTATACCGTTGATGTTATTACAAAAAAACAAATTAACTGTGAAACAATCATGGAATATAAAAATATGACAAAATATGAAATCATAAAATGGCTCAGAGAGGAAAATCCTGAAGAACTTGCACGGTTGTGGCATGAAGCTGATAATACCCGTTCGGTTAATGTAGGCAACGAAGTTCATCTTCGCGGATTGATAGAGATTTCCAACCATTGTGTCAGGCAGTGTGCCTATTGTGGTATCAATATTAAAAATGCAAGTATTAGTAGATATCGTATGACCTTTGATGAAATTATTGAATGTGCTGCTATGGCCCATAGTTTTAATTATGGAACAGTCGTAATACAGGCTGGTGAAGATTACGGCCTTGATACAGAATTCATAGGATCACTCGTAAGACATATTAAAGAAGAATTCGGTTTAGCTATTACGTTAAGTCTTGGCGAACGGAAAGACACGGAATTATTGAGTTGGAGAAAGGCGCGAGCAGACAGATACCTCCTAAGATTTGAAACATCAAACGAGCAATTATACGAATTAATCCATCCCCCATCAAACAATATAAAGATAGATAGGGTTGAATTATTGTGTAAATTGCGAAATATAGGATATGAAATAGGTAGCGGAGTAATGATCGGTATACATGGACAGAGTTATGAGAATCTTGCAGATGATATCCTGCTGTTTAAGAAAATCGATCTTGATATGATCGGCGTGGGTCCCTACATACCTCATCCAAGTACATCACTTGGTAAAAATATTAAGAAAATGAATTTATCTTCCAACCTACAAGTTCCAGCTACAGAGCTAATGTGTTATAAGGTAATTGCGCTTTCACGTCTTATATGTCCTGAAGCAAATATTCCTAGCGCAACGGCACTCGCTACGCTGAATCTTACCAATGGACGAGAAACAGGATTATGCAGAGGGGCAAACATACTAATGCCTAATCTTACTCCTGTTAAGTATCGTAGTCTTTATGAGATATACCCATCTAAAGCGTGCATTTTTGAAACAGCTCAGCAATGTCAATCATGCATTGCCAGCAAAATTCATGCAATAGGACGAGCTATCGGCAAAGGACCGGGGAGCTGTAAAAAAAGAAATACCGGCAATACTGATGTTGGTAAAATTTGTTCTAAATTCTAACAACCGTTTTTGAAAGAACGTATTATGGTCACTTGAGCAAAAATGCAACAAAAATATTAGAGAAGACCATATCTATAGGAGTATGGTTTTTATTAAAACTTCCGTGATAAATAACTCACTAAATGATTGGCTAACTGTAACAAAAATTCTGGTAGGAAGAGAAGAACCCTGGGCGTATAAAGACCTATTTATTTTTTTAGACGACAACCATCAGATTGGCAAATCAACCATAATGGTATTTAATTGTAAAGTTTTTTACCCTTCGAATTGGTTCTTGCGAATTCCTATATAAGCTTACTGCCACCTCACAAATTATTCTTCAACCTGCCTTCACGGGTGCTTGAAGTCCGCATTAGCCAATTTTTTGGTGCAACCACAAAATATAAATAGGGATGCCTTCTTTTTTTAACAAGGCTTCGACACTGATGTCCCGCGTCGAAGCCTATATTTATTATAAAAAGGCTGGGGTGAAAAAGTAAATGGTCGAATACACAAAAATCAGCTTCAATCACCGCAAGGAAATCTCCGATTACTCTGATCTGGTCGAGATGCTATTTCCGGGCAATCGCAACCAGCAGCACGCAGCAGCTTGTATCCTGTTTGAATTGAAGTGGTCGGATAAAATTCTGCCAGACCTTGCATTCATTGAACACAAATATAACACTTCAAGAAGAATTCTCCAGAGAACCAGGTCCAAGCTTTCAAGGCTCGGCCTTATTGAATATATCAGCAGTTTCAATTCAAGGTATGGCGGCCAGGCTGGCTGGAAGCTTTCCGCACGATTCGAAGCAGGATTGAAACGTCTGGCGGATAAATATACTGCCCTCAGAGATATAACCGGTTCTTCAAAAGACAAAGAGTTAATGCTTGTCACTTTTGCAAACGCCAGGAGAAAAGCACGAAAGTAAGAGCCGAAGATGCCTGAAAAATATGGGAAAACAGGATTTTTTTGTCATCCTAACTGCGCCTAACTTCTTAACTTAGAGAAAATTATAAACTTTTTTCTAAAATTGAACTTGCGCTTCAAGTGCCATCGCGCTATGATCGGTATTGGTAGATATCGAAAATATAATGTTCATTTTTGGAAAGGATAAATGATGACACTTGGCTTACGAAAAATAATTTTGCTGATGCTTATAGGGTCGGTTTTCCTCATGGCAAACATTGTGCTGGTTGCCAACTGGCTCTCCGAAAAAGGCCTGCCGGACTTCGCAAATCACATACGCAGCAACTATCTTACAGGCACGGCGATTACGGTAGTTGTAGCACTTTTGATATTGCTGGTAAACCCCGGCAAAGCAGGTACTGCAAGATGCTTTATAAGAAGATGCCCGGTATGTGACCGCAGGTTGCTTGGAAATCCCAAATATTGCTCAGAGTGCGGCAGCAACTGCAACAGTTAAGACTATTTTACAGCTTCTGTTGCTATTTTGCGATTTTCCAATCTCAGCATGCGATCTATTGAATCACGGTGAATGTAGTCGTAGAGTTCGGTGTCAAAATAGAATTCATGCACCATCTGAAAAGCTCTGGCTATTTTCTGCCATATTGAACGGTGCTCCTTGGGCAATTCAGTAAAACCAGTTTTTTGTCGTGCATGGAAAGCCATAACCAAAGCCTGCCTGGAAGAACATATTTTACCATCGAGGCAATCTCGGGTTTCAAGCATGAACGCTGCTTCTGTAAGCAGCTTTTCATTCATATTATTTTCACGCAGATACTTACAGGCTTCATTATCAGCCCGGTCTTCTATCTCTAACGAATTAAGTAGCACGCTCCAAAATCCCGCTCCGACCAGTCCCAATCTGGAAATGATCCTCAAAAACCAAATCCTGGTACAGTCATATTTAAGATGAGCTATTTCATGGGCAATGATTGCTTCACCGTGTTCAGAAAATTTCTCCAAAAACTCCAAGCTGGCTCTGGTGAAAACGATTATCTTTTTAGGCAAATACCCTCTTACATCGGCCCATGGAGACCCGGATATCGAATGTTCATCCAGAACACAAGAAATTCCAGAAACGCCCATTTTCGCCGCAATATCCTTCGATTTTTGGGCTATGTCACTTTCAAAGCACACCCTGTATCTTCCGGTCTTATGAAGCCTTAAAAATGATTTTATAGTAAAATAGACGTACAGCAAGAAAGGAGCAATTGCAGGGATCAGAAGAACAAAACTTAGCAGCTTTACTGACCATTGCGTAGCGTTGCCTGCCAGGATAGTCGCAGCAATTGTCTTTGTTCCGCTTACTATGAACTCTCCATACAGAGCAGGTAACAGTGGCCATTGAGGTAGAACGAGCATATTCAGTATGGAAAGATTGAAAAAGATAGTTAGCCAAAAAACTCCCGAAAGAGCAAAAAACAGGAGCCATAGGACAACTTTTGTTGAAAGCGGGATAATTGGCCTGTGGGCTATATTTTTATCAGCGTCACCTTGTACTTTGTTCTTGAGAATATAATCGAGGAATTGCTGGTGTGCACTTCCAGTACCCCCAAGGACACTGCCTACCTCGCATGAAACCGAAAGCAGCAGATACACAAAGAGCAGCCATACTATAAAACTGTTCGCGTAGAAAAGAAAACATACATACAACAATGACCACATCAATTTTCTGGTATGACTGTCAGTACTGTCGCGGCCATAAGATTCCGAATAAGCTTCAGTATTTGATATTGCGATTGGCTTTGATGAATTTAATGCCTTTATTGTATCCAGCCCAGTGTGTATATTGGATTTAACTACCAGAGGAGTACCCAGTAATAGGAACAGGATAGCAAAGGACATGATACAATTATTTGCGGTACCAAGAACCTTTTGACCCTGATAAAGACCGACTCTCTTTTTGTACGTAATGAAAATGGCGATAAATGCTATGATCAGCAGTAACAGTAATATTACTTTTGCGGTGAGTCCACTGTTCATAATAAATTCGAAATGAGATTTATCAAGGACAAAAACCGCAGAACATAAAAGTGAAACGATAAATACGATGGAAATTTTATTATCTATGACCTGTCTCGATTCTGCGACAGGAATTGCTCTATATTGCATCATGGGGGTATTGCGTGAAAGATTTGTGCATATATCGAATAGAATCTTATCGCCCCAGGCATTATATCTGTCGAGCAGCGAAAAGATAATACTTGTCATCAGAAAACTTGTCAGTATCACAGGGACAGCTATGAACCATCCTATGATACCTACAGAGACGGGAAGCGGAAGTTGAAAAAAGTCAGCAGGCATATTACCCGCCACATAAGCCATGCACGCAAGAAATACCGCGATAAAATAGAGGCGAACTTTGAGCCACACAGACAGTTCGAATTTCATTCTTATATGAGCTTGTTCCTGACTTGTTTTTTTGACAGACCATGTGATCTTTGGCGGAACACTACTGGTAATAGCTCTCAGAAATGACCGACTTGAAACCCATGAGACAAATACTTTGTTACTTTCATCTATGCTTTCTGTAAGCAGCCCATATTTATCTTTGAGAGTGCCGGTAAAAGCCTTGGTAAGCGTATCTTCCGGTATGTCCACTTCGAAAATACAGTCATAGTTATCTTTGGCTTTAGAGGATGTTTTCATCTTTAGAAAGATTCTCTAAAAATATGTTTTCTATTTTTAACCTTATATCATCATCCAGTTTCAGATTTGTGCCGGAAGCTTCTAGCTCCTTGATACATTCTGGTAGTATATTTTTGAGGTCATCAAGACTTTTACATCTTTCTGCCAGCAAAAACTGAACATCGTCCACGAAATTGATAACATTGAGAATCTGTTCGTAATCTTTTCTTTTCTGGGGTGGCACTTGGCTGGCAAATGCAGCTGCAGACAATTTGGTCTCGTGTTCTGATGACTTGATATTATTTGACTTGTTCCAGTTTCTAAAAACCACTATCGCCGGTTTAATCGACGGCCAGGATTCTTTAGCTAAAAAGAGCTTGGCTACTTTTTCGGCAAGCTCATCTTTCTTTATGTTTAAGCTGCAGACAAAGTCTAGTTTCGCTTTAAGTTCGCCAGACATCGGTGGTGTCGAACCTTCGGCGGTGCTAACGGTTGCTGTCTCAGTTATTTTGATGATATTATAAACATCGGAGCACATCCTACATACCTTGATGTGTTTTGAAACCTTATCTGCCCCTTCATTTGACAGACGACCCTGTGTCCAGGCCATGATCATTTCATGCGAAAAATGTGTCTTTTCGCCCATATCTGAAAAGATCTGCCTAACCAACTCGTTATTCATAAAATCCTGTTCATCATTCATTTTACAGGCTCCAAATTTCTTGTATTGTCATTCTGGTTGAGACCAATTCTATATTTCTTTGGCCAGAAGCGCAACAGATTTCCTTTTTAGTTTCCAAACTATATCCCTTCCAGTTTATCTCTTAATATCTGCCGGCCTTTTCGCAGATGCCAGTCAAGCTGGTTTTTGTTAATAAAATAGGCTTCGCAGATATCCCCGTAACTCATGTCATGTAAATAATATTCGATCATATAGGTCTTCGTCGGTTCGGGTAGTATATTCAAGGTTTTTTTTATTATCTGATGTATTTCCTGTCGCTGTGTTTCAATAGCAGGATCATCAGTATCACTATTTGATTGACGAAATTCCAAGACATCCTCTTCGACATAACACAAACGCTGCTTTGCCCGTTCATTCAATGCAAGATTTTTGGCTATGCAGCACAGCCAGCCAATGAAATTATCATGGCTTAGAGAACCGATTTTTGAAAGAGCGTTGAAAAAGGCCTGCTGTGTCAGTTCGGCAGCCGTCTGTTCATTTCGGACTATCTTTAGGCAGGTATTTTTGACAAGGGCGTAATGCCTCCGGTAAAGCAGTTCGAAGGCAAACCTGTTTCCTGCCATAAATTTTCTTACAAGCTCGATATCCGACAAGTTATCCAAGTCGTAGTCCTTTTCGATAGCGGTAAGTTTCTCTCATAAGTTTCAGCAAAATCCAAAAATAATCAATTTTTTCTCCGTCATCGGCCCCTTGCCCTGTTGTTACTGATAGAGACGATGGCAGTAAATTTGGCAGCAGGCAAAACAGACATATATTTTCGTAAAAATAACAGAAAAGGCCTTGTGTGTCAACTTCTTATAAGAGCTGTACTTAGGTCAATAACGATTGAGTCGAAGTTTTTAAATTGGAAGGAAATAAACAAATGACAGAAAACCTGACAAATTCACAGATACCCCGCTATATGAATATATATTCCAACGATATGCAGTTTATGGCGGCAGATGCAAGTTACTGGGAAGATATCGAAGAAGGCGGTACTTTACTGGGTTTATGGTCCCATGGCGGCAATCCGGTCATAATGCTTGCCACACCTTCCGGCCCGGGTGCTATAAATGAAAATTCGCATTTTGCCCAGGATCCTGGCCATGTATTTGAGATATGCCGACAACTCCAGGAAGGATTTGGAATTCAGTGTCTCGGCAGCTGGCATAGTCACCACGGCCTTGGACTTGATTGTCCAAGTCCCGGGGACGTGGAGCAGGTTCATCGCTTTGCAAAGAGAAGCAACATCCAGAAAATGGTTCAAATCATTGTGTCCTATGACAGAGCAGGCATGTTCTTGCATACAAGAAGAAAATCTATCGCAGAAAGCCTGCTGGATAAGATAAGAGAAACAAAAAAATCCGAACCCCAGAAGAATATGGCCGAAGAAGATTACCGTTTGATCCGCATCAAAGCCTTTTTTTATCCGGATGCTCAGAACGGCTCATACCAAGAATATCCTATCAATGTATTATCAGGAAAAAATCCCATACGGTCGGCCCTTGCTGAAAGCCAAATACTACATACACCTTATCCGCTGGATATTGGCCGGTTCCCTCTTGAGCGGACACTTTTTGATAAGGCAATATTTCCCAAGTGGAACGAAAATACACAGGAACAGATTCCCGATTTTATCATAGAACAACTGGCCAACCTCGATGCTGATATAGCGAAGGATGCAGAAATCTGCCTTGATGACAAAAATATCACTGTATCAATACCTATTCGTGGTGACAGCATCCTCGTAGTGACTTATGGCATTGACGATACAGAAGCACCTATAGATTCCATAAATATTCGTCGTGGCAAAGACAGAAAGGCTATTGATATTACCAAAACTATTCTGGCGGATTTGGACGACTTGCCTCTTTGCGTAATTTACCGAAAGGTTTCTGCTTTAGCCGGATTCTGTACTCCCAGACCTTTGTTTACTTTGTGCCCGACGGTAACGGTAATTGAGTCAGAAAAAGAAGATGACACGGCTCATACATTTTCTGTGAAACCTGAAATATCGAATGGTGAAAAAGAGATACAAGGAGGATCCGAAGATGCGCTCGAATAGTCAAATGTACCGTCTTGCTCTTGAGCAAAAGATACTGGCAAACGAACTGCCGCAATTCAGTTTTTATGACATCAACGGCGACACATACATATCAGGCTGGCAAAGCACCTGCTCGCACAGAGAAAATTACCGGTTGAAACTTCAATTTGGTTCCAATTACCCGGATGAGATGCCGAGGTTGTATGTCAATTCACCATTGATACTGCCCCAGCGAAACAGCTGTCGAACTGTAAACCAGATGGGCGTTTCGCATGTTTTCCATACTCTCTCTAATGGCCCTGGTGGATGTGTGCAGATATGTCATACAAAATTTGATCTGTGGAATCCATCCATGACATGTGTTGCAGTGCTGATGAAAGGTATTGTCTGGCTTGAAGCATATGACGCATACCTTCAAACCGGATGCGGTCTCGATGATTTTCTGCGTTAAATTAATTGATAACAATAAAAACTCTTTGAAAGGAGTGTGTAAAATGACTGAAGTAGAACGAGTTCAAAATATTATGAGGGATGTTAACAGCAGCAAAGATGCTGTTAAGAAACTAAAGTACGACCCGTCGACCAGAACGCTCAGGCCTGCGTCATGTTATGATGATCCTGACTGCGTTAAACCAGTGACACATCAGGATATGAATCTCTATATGAACCTCTGTGCCGCCCCAGAGGCATGCATTACCATTTCTGGTTCATTTATTGAGCAGGCCTGCAGTCGCGGAGCCACCTATCATGCCTTGTTTTCATCCAAAGACAATGGAACGGTTTTTACCTTGCTACAGGCGTCAAAGGTTGAAACAACAGTGAACGGCAGTCTGATTTTTGTCAAAAACCTCGATGATGCCGATGTATCTGTGGTCGGTTGTGATACTGACAGTGTGAGGGTATTGGTGCAAAAAGACCGAATCTCAGATTTACGCGTAAAAGGTTATATCAACAAAAATGGTAAGTGGCAGCAGGCTCGTGTAAATATCGTCCCTGTCAAACAACAGCTTTTTTCGAGGTTTGCCGGAATTCTGGAGACCAATGTTCTTTCAGAAAAACACGTTCTTATAGCAGGGTTAGGATCGGGCGGTTCAGCAATTGCCGTCAGGCTTGCCCAAAGCGGGATTATGAACTTTACTGGTATTGATCATGACAGATTTGAGGTTGGTAATATCGCCCGACATGCTGCCGGCATATCCGATGTAGGACGGCTGAAGATAAATATAGTCAGGGACCTGATACATGAGAAAAATCCTTATGCAACGGTGAAAGGTGTTGCGGAAAGGATTTCCTGGGACAATATCGAAACCTTTCGTGAGTTGGTAAAGCAAGTAGATTTGGTTATCTGCGCAACAGATAACCGGATAAGCAAGCGTATAATGAATCGGCTCTGTATCGAAGAGAATAAGGTTTTGATTGTCGCTGGTGCATTTCGCAGAGCTTATGGTGGACAGGTTCTAAGGGTAAGGCCCGGCAAATCACTCTGTTTTCAATGTTTTCTCGATTCTCTGCCCCAGCAGGCCCAGGATCAGGAGATAACCAGTATAGAGCAATCCGAGGGCTTGGCTTATACCGACCGGCCTGTTCCCATCGAGCCGGGTCTTTCGAATGATATTGCTCCGATAAACCAGATGGTGGTCAAACTTGCCATTCAGGAACTTCTTAAGGGAACCGATACTACACTCAAATCTCTGGATGAGGATTTGACAGCGGATCTGTATCTCTGGCTTAACAGAAGAGAGTCCCAGACCGGATATGAAGATCTTGAACCCTTGGAGTATAACGTTGACGGGATAACTGTAATGCGATGGTACGGCATCGACATCAGTAAGAACCCTGCATGTCCCGAATGCGGAAACTTTTTGGCTGAGCTGTCGAAACGGGCCAACGTCACAGTAACCAAAGAAAATGCAGAGGAATTTACCTGCCTATAAGGGATCGAAAATGAATCGAGATATTTGCACATTTCAGTATGTCATTCCTGAGATACCTGACCCTGCCTGTACAAAGTACAAAATCATTGCCGGCGGCAATATAAGAGATTCAATAGCATCTGGCTGCGGGCATCTTCTTAGAACGCTGTCCCAAATGCCACCAGGGCAAGCCTGGGCGAAATTAATATTTGTGTTCAAACCCACCAATGGCAATCTCGATATGCAATCAAGACTCAAGTTGATTTTGGAGGTTGGATCGGATAACGAAGATACACTTTCCAGCCTGCAAAAACTTATCCAGGGAGGTCTGCTTAGCAGGTTTTATGATTTTAATAGTTCCGGCGTCCTGTTACCTGATTCCGGCAAGTTAAACTGCAGGTGCAATGTTATACGAAGACAGGATTTTTTAAGGCCCCTCTACAACTGCGAATTTAATCACAAGATCCCAGAACTTTATTATACGATGACTCCTTTCGAGGCTAATGGCAAGAATGATTATCTGATACTTGATAAGGTTCTGGATCGTGTCGATGAAGAGGTTACTGTCGGTATTAAAGTAACTCCTGCTGACATAGCAAGGCAGTTGCATGTTCACACAGCCTACCTTGCCCGATTGAACAGTATCAACCGCAATTGGGATGACGACTACGAAGATTCGGGAAACTTCAATTACACCGGGCTCGAGGCCAGTGGTTATAAAAGCAACCACACATCATTAAAACCGCTAAGTTATAAAGATCCAATGGCAGACGATGTTCTCCGCCGACAAAGACGTTTCCATGAATCGTTAAGCCTGCCACACCTGTATTTTGAAATTGAGGTTTCGACTCAAACACTGCAGTCAGCCAGACTGATTGGTTCTGTTGTCGCGGAATCCGCCTTCAGGAACGGTTCTTACAGGCTCATTTTAAACAGCGAAGATAAACGTACTGATAACATACCACAAATTTACAAAGAACTGATGAATTTAAGCAATGTTGCTACTGTTGATGAACTCATTGGAGCATTCTGTCTTCCGGTCGGTTCAAGCGGTTCACCTTTATGCATCCGGAAAAATACCGATCCTGAATATATCGAGCCTGATAAACTAATTGTTTTGGGTTATGACCAGCACAATCTTCCAAGAGGAATCCATATCAATGTGCTGAAAAAGCATTGTGCTGTTCTGGGGCTTTCAGGCGTTGGTAAAAATACCAATAACATAAATATAGACATCCAACTATCGGAAAGAGATATTCCCTTTTTAGTCATTGAATCGGCCAAGACCGAATACAGAGTTTTGAAGAAGTTTTCAAGTCACAAAAATCCTGCAATAAAAAAACTGGCCAAAGAACTTAGAGTTTTCACAGTTGGTAGCGAAACAAGTCCATTGGCTATCAATCCTCTTAGAATACCTGTCGGCATTTCCATCAATGAACATATCGAAAATCTTCTGGCATGCTTTAAGGCGGTGCTACCTGTTTCGAGTGGCTCAATCCCTTCTTTACTGGGCGAAGCTCTGGAAATAGTATATGAACAGTTTCCTGATCCTGGCAAGCCTCCGGTAATGTCCGATCTGGTAGCTACCGTTCAGCAGGTTCTTGATTCAAAAGGTTATTCACCCAATACCCGCTCCGACATGCAAACCGTAATCGAGGTTCGACTTGGAGTCCTTGCCCAGCGTTTGATAGGTAAGGTATTTGGCTGCAGAAAGGGAATAAGTATTGCCGAACTGATGGAAAACCCCACCATTGTTGAGATCGACAAATTGTGTGGAGAGCAGAAATGTCTGCTTACATTATTTATACTTATGGGAATACGGGAAGTCTTAAGAACTTCCCCCTCGTATGAGGGGCCTCTCAGATTTGCCATATTGATAGAGGAAGCACATAATATTTTCGGCTCATCCAATGCTGTTGCATCAGAGGAAGTGGCCGATCCTAAATCACAGCTTACAGAATTTTTGTTCCAGATGATGGTTGAACTTCGTGCTCTGGGTGTGGCAATTATCCTAAGCGACCAGCATCCATCATCCCTCGATCCTGGAGCAATTAAGACACCTGCCTCCAAAGTCGGATTTCTACAGGTAGCCAATGAAGATCGTGAAGAATTGGGCGGCAGTATGCTCTTTAATGAAATCGAAAAGCAGGATATCGCAAGGTTTCGACCTGG
>JAQTQF010000193.1 GCA_028712345.1 Phycisphaerae bacterium
ATGTCAAAATGCCGTTCGGGCTTGATTTGCCCGTCGGCGCCGTCTATGGCGTCGGAAAAGTAATTGAACAGGCCGGCATAAAAGTTCTCCAAGTGCCGCTCTGGCGAAGCTATCTGGCCGGTTGCATCCTTCTCGGAATCGCCCCCTGCACGGCAATGGTGCTTGTCTGGGGCTATCTTGCAAAAGGCAACGACGGCCACACCCTCATAATGGTTGCGATAAACTCACTGACGATGCTTTTGCTTTACGGCCCGCTCGGCGGGTTTCTGCTCGGAGTAGGGCGGCTGCCGGTTCCATGGCAGGCCCTTGTTTTATCGATTGCGATTTATGTCGCTCTGCCCCTGATTGCCGGATTCATTTCTCGCAAGTGGATTATCGCTCATAAGGGACAAAACTGGTTCGATGAAAAGTTCCTGCATTTCTTAACGCCCGTTACAATCATCGCTCTGCTTATTACGCTTGTGCTTCTGTTCAGCTTTAAGGGCGAAGTCATTATCTCAAATCCGCTTACGATTTTATGGATTGCGATACCGCTGTTTATACAGACCAATTTAATATTTTGGATAGGTTATATTGCCGCAAAAATGTGGAAATTTAATTACAGAGATGCCGCTCCTTCTGCTATGATTGGCGCATCGAATCATTTTGAAGTAGCCATTGCCACGGCAACTATGCTTTTCGGCCTGTCCAGCGGAGCGGCTCTGGCGACTGTTGTCGGCGTATTGATTGAAGTGCCCGTAATGCTTATGCTCGTAAAGATTTGCTTAAAAACTCAAAACTGGTTTAAAACTGCGGATTGCGCAGATATAAATATATAATTAGTGTTTATTCGTGCCTGTCCCGCCATAGTCCCTTATGGACGACGGCGGATTAATTCGTGGCTAATTAAATCTGTGGAATCCGCGAAATCCGTGGTTAAAAAAGGATAAAGAATGAAAAAGATTCAAATACTTGGAACGGGCTGTCCAAAGTGTAAAAAACTTGCCGAATGTGCCGAGCAGGCGGCCAAAGAACTCGGCATAGAATATGAACTGGAAAAAGTGACGAAAATAAACGATATAATGAAGTTCGGCGTAATGGTAACGCCCGCTCTTGTCGTTGACGGTAAAGTGAAAGTGGCCGGTAAAGTCCCCAATATTGAACAGTTAAAGGAAATGATAAAATAAGAATTCAGAATACAGTAGTCAGAATTATTTTTTCTCTGTGAACTCTGTGTTCTCTATGGCTGTTTTTAATAGGAGTTTTTAATGAGTAAACTTTGGAAAATTATTATTGTTTTATTGCTGGCCTCTGCTGTTGTTGCCGTCGTCTCGCTCAAAAAGGCTGAAACAAAAGAGCAGCAGGCTCCCGTCATAATGGAATCGGCCGCGCAGTCTATTGCAATTGAGGTAAATCAGCCTGAAAAAATATCCGAAGCTGCAAATCAACCGCTGACTATGAATATTGAAGTTGTTGATTCAAAAAATCTGCCGCTGATGATAGAACTGGGCTCAGACCAGTGCAAACCCTGCAAAATGATGGCGCCGATACTTGAGGAACTCTCGACGGAATACAAAGATAAACTGAAAATCGATTTTATTGATGTCTGGAAAAATCCTCAGCAAGGCCGCAAATATAATATCAGGGTTATTCCGGTTCAGATTTTTTTTGATGCGAATGGCAAAGAGCTTTTCCGCCACGAAGGATTCTTCCCGAAGGAAAATATACTGGCAAAATGGAAAGAACTTGGCTTCGATTTTGAAAAGTAGTTTAGCCACAGTCCTATGGACTCCTGACGGAGAGGGCACCCGCCGTCGCCAAAGCTATGGCGGACAAGCAGAGTTCACAGAGATATAAAATTTGTGTTTATTCGTGTTCATTCGTGGCTGATTTTTGGTTTTGATTATGGAAAGTCTATTTGAAATTCTAACCAATGCGATTGAAAGCGGCTCGCTTATTGCCGTTGCCGCTTCCTTTATATGGGGTGTTTTGAGTATTCTCTTGAGTCCCTGCCATCTGGCCAGTATTCCCCTGATTGTCGGCTTCATCGATGAGCAGGGCAGGATTTCGACAAAGCGAGCTTTTTGGATTTCGACCCTCTTCGCAGTCGGAATTTTAATTACCATTGGCCTTATCGGCGCCGTTACCGCATCGGCGGGGCGGATGATGGGCGATGTCGGAAAATACGGCAACTATTTCGTCGCGGCAATTTTCTTTCTCGTAGGACTTCATCTGCTCGATGTTATACCGCTTCCGTTTTCAGGCGCCGGACAAATCGGTATGAAACGCAAGGGACTCTTTGCTGCCTTGATTCTCGGCCTTGTTTTTGGAATAGCACTCGGCCCCTGCACATTTGCGTATATGGCGCCTATGCTGGGCGTAACATTTCGCCTGGCCTCGACGAATCTTTTTTACGGCATTTTACTGCTGCTTGCTTACGGTCTGGGGCACTGTTCGGTTATTATTGTTGCGGGAACATTTACCGAACTTGTTCAGCGATATATGAACTGGAATGAAAAATCAAAGGGCGCTGTAATTCTCAAAAAAATCTGCGGGATACTTGTTCTTGCCGGTGGTTTGTATTTGATTTATACTGCTCCGTGATTTTTACATAAGGTTTTTTATGCTCCAGAAAATTATCTATCTTGCTTTGGCAGGCGCCTGCGGCACACTCGCCAGATATTGGCTCGGCGGGCTGGTTCAGAGGAACATATCGGCAGAATTCCCTTTTGGAACCGCGGCGGTCAATATAGTCGGCTGCTTAGCCTTCGGCCTGCTCTGGGCATTGATTGAAAACAGACTTGCCCTCAGCGGACAGGCAAGAACAATCGTTTTCATTGGTTTTTTCGGTGCCTTTACGACATTTTCCTCGTTTGCTTTTGAAACGGCTCAGATGCTCGACGATTCGCAGTGGCTCTGGGCCTCGGCTAATATAATTCTGCAAAATGTTCTCGGTCTGATTGGTATGCTCGCCGGTCTTGCAATCGGCAAATATATTTAACGGAAAGGTCAGGTTATGAAACTGCCGTCGGAAGCTCAATTGTTAAGAATTTTTATCGGCGAAGCGGATAAATTCGAGGGCAAGCCTCTCCACGAGGCCATCGTTCATCTTGCTCGACAAAAGGGAATGGCCGGAGCTACCGTGTTGAGGGGATTGATGGGCTTCGGCGCCGACAGCAGAATGCACTCGGCAAAGATTCTCAGATTGTCGGAGGATTTGCCGATTGTTATTGAGATTGTCGATAAGCCCGAAAAATTGCAGGAGATTCTGCCCGAACTGGACAAGATGATAAAAGAAGGACTGGTTACTCTCGAAGATATAAAAGTAATCGCTTACCGGTATAACGATGAGAAATAAACTGGATAAATAACCAGTTTTCTGGTACAATGCCCAACTTAAATAAAAAAGCACAGATTGACACCGTTTATATTATTTCTCTGTGTCCTCTGTGTTCTCTGTGGCTGTTTTTTAAGGATAAGTGATGAAACTGACTTTTCACGGAGCTGCGCAGGAGGTTACCGGCTCAGCGCACATTGTTACAATCAACGGCAAAAATATTCTGCTCGACTGCGGCCTGTTTCAGGGCAAAAGAAAAGAAGCCTTCGAGAAAAACCGCAATTTCCTCGTTGACCCTTCGAAAATAGATGTAATGCTGCTCTCTCACGCGCATATGGACCACAGTGGAAACATCCCGACCCTCGTCAAAAAAGGCTACAGCGGAAAAATTTTCTGTACCGACGCTACTGCCGATTTGTGCGAAATTATGTTCAGGGATTGTGCCAAAATCCAGACTCACGATACTGAATACATCAACAAAAAACGCGCAAAGCAGGGCAAAAACCTCTTTGAGCCGTTATATACGGTTGAGGATGCCGATATCGCGAGCAAACGACTTGAGCCTGTGCCGTATTCAAAACCGTTTAAACTTTTCGACGGCGTTGAGGTTTGTTTTCACGATGCCGGCCACATTTTAGGCTCTGCACTTACAGAAATAACTTTTAAGGAAAACGGCAGTACGAAAAAGCTGATGTTCACCGGCGATATTGGCAGGCACGATATTCCAATTCTCAAA
>JAQTQF010000194.1 GCA_028712345.1 Phycisphaerae bacterium
TGTCCGTGAGGAGGAAATGGCTTTATCTGCGTTACAATCGGGTTTGCATTGCAATGTGCTTGTACTGAACAAGCATTATATGCCTCTGCGCATTATCGGCGTCAAAAGGGCTTTGTGTCTTTTATGCAGGGATTTGGCGGAAGTCATCTCTTACGAACAGGGACAATTCTATAATTACGATTTCCAAAGCTGGCGAGATGCCAGTCAGATAAGGCGGTCGTTCGAGCCAAAGGAACACGATTGGGTTGCAACAGTAAATTTCTATGTTGCCGTGCCGAGAATTGTCAGACTGCTGTTTTACGACCGACTACCGAGAGCAGATGTAAAATTCAACAGACGCAACATATTCGCTCGCGACAGCAACAAGTGTCAGTACTGCGGCAAAAAATACCCTACCACAGAGCTGAGCCTTGACCATATCATACCAAGGAGAATGGGCGGGATAGCTTCATGGGAGAATCTTGTTTGTGCCTGCACCGATTGCAACGCAAGAAAAGGTGGTAGAACTCCGAAACAGGCTGGTATGACGCTTGTGAGGCTGCCGGTAAAACCAAAAAGAAATCCGACCGTTCATATACACCTGAACAACGAAAGATACCAAAGCTGGAAACAATTTCTTGATCACGCATACTGGTCGGTAGAACTCACATAAAGGCCATTTAAGCCGCTTTGAGTAAATTTTTAGATAACAGAATCTCCAAAAAAATTACAACTATTTTAAATTGCAAAGTATCTCTGGACAATTTTTCTTTAAAGCTTAAAATCGACTGGGAAATACGGTTTCAAAGGAGTCTTAATGGTTATGCTTGCTGAAATTTCATGGCGAACAATTATAAATTACGAGATTGTTAGAGGCAATGCTCTTTGGCGGTTCGGGCTGTTTGTTCTGCTTATACTGGTTCTGATGATCTGTGCCCGGATAATGCAATTTATACTTCACCGTTATTCGGAAAGAATCAAGGCTAAGCTCGGCACCAATCTGCTTACCCTAACCACCGAAGCAATAAGCAAGCCTGCTTATGTTCTAATTATCGGAATTGGTATGGCAATATCCAAGATGCCTTTATTTTTCAATGATGATACCGGCATAAGGACCGCCATCAGCACCGGTTGGGATAAAACCGCCGGAGCGGTCATTGCCATCGCTTTGGCGTATGCTTTGTATTGTCTTGTTGACATAGCCGAGTATTACCTTCAAAAAGCCGTCAGTAAAACTGATACAAAACTCGATGATATGCTCGTCCCGATAATCCGCAAGAGTATCCGGATAGCGATTACGGTAATTGCCGCTTTGCTGGTTGCCGAAAATATACTCGGTCAGAATATTAAATCTCTGCTGCTCAGCGCAGGCGTAGGCGGCATAGCAATCGCCCTTGCGGCAAAAGAAACCATAGCAAACTTTTTCGGCTCGATAACCATTTTCACCGACAGGCCTTTTCAGATTGACGAAATTATCAAAGTGGGTCAACAAATCGGGTTGGTTGAAGAAGTAGGATTCAGAAGCACGCGTGTCCGAACTTTTGAGGGGCATCTTGTCACCATACCGAACAGCATAATGGCAAATGAAACAATAGAAAACCTCGGCAAGCGCCCTTTTATTCGTACGACATCGAATATCACAATAACATACGATAGCGGTCATGATAAAACTCAAAAAGCGGTAAATATCATCAAGAAAATTCTTGCAGGCATACCTGATATAAACGGCGATTCCGATAGACCTCCAAGAGTCTACTTCAGCAATTTTAACGATTGTTCACTGAATCTATATATGTCGTATTGGGTGACACCTGTTGATTACTGGCACTGGCACCAGGTAAACGAAAAGGTTAATTTTGAAATCCTCAGCCGTTTCAATGCGGAAGGAATTGAATTCGCCTTCCCGACACAGACGCTTTATGTGAAAAAGGAACAGTAACAAATTTATTTAAATCTGAAGCGTCTTAAATGCACAGGGCAGATAGTCAATAATATCGGTTGCAATCAGACTTATCTGACCTTTATCTTTCGCCGCTAAATCCGCAGCAAGTCCGTGAATATAGACCGCCAAAACAGAAGCATCGAAATTATTAAGTCCCTGCCCACAGATAGCAGCAATTATGCCGGTTAATACATCGCCCGCCCCTGCCGTTGCCATACCGGAATTACCGGTAGTATTAACATATACTTTTTCAGTATCAGTAACCACTGTACCGCAGCCCTTCAAAACTATTACAGCATTTTTTGCAGCCTTTGAAAACGCAACCGCAACAGCCTGCTTGTCTGCCGGCATAGCTTCCCTCAAGAGCCCTGACCATAGTCTCTTCATTTCGCCGGGATGAGGGGTAAGAATCAGATTTGCTTTGCACATATCCGGCCAGTTTCGCAAAGCGGCAAGATTATTCAGGCCATCGGCATCTATAACAAGCCTTATACCTTCAAGACGCAATAAATTTTCAAGCACGGCTTTTACGCCGGCAGAAACACCCACGCCGGGACCGAATGAAATTACATCATTTTCCGCAACGGCTTTTAAAATGGCATTAATTGCTTTTGAGCCGATTTTGCCAGTCAATTCTTCAGTAAGCGGAATTATTGTGTAGCAGGGCTCTATTGCCGCAACAATCGGCAAAATATTTTTGGGAACAGCAAGTCTGACAAGTCCGCTTCCAGCCCGAAGCGCCGCCTTGCCCGCGATTGCCGCAGCGCCGCTGAAACCCGTGCTGCCTGCGATTATACAAACCTTTCCGAAATCGCCCTTGTGCGAATCGGCCTGCCGGACAGGCAGTTTTGGTACTTCAGTAACCTTGTGCATAATACGCCTTTCAGTCATCTGTACCGGCTTTTGCTTCAAGAGACATATCGGAAAAAATATGCGCTTTATATTTATGATAACCAAGCGATGCGATCATCACAGCGTTATCGGTACAGTATTTTTTCGGCGCAACCAGCAAAACTCTGCCGGTTCGCTGCGCCATTTTTTCGAGATTCTCTCTCAACGCAGTATTTGCCGCCACCCCTCCGCCGAGGAGAATAGTTTTTGCCCTGACTCTATCGGCAGCCAATTGAGTTTTTTTAACAAGGACATCGATTACGGCAGCCTGAAAAGACGCTGCAATATCAGCAATTTGCTTTTCGGTCATTTTATCAGAATTGTTCCGGCCCTTCATATCCTGACCCTGACAATAGTATAGCACAGCGGTCTTTATGCCGCTGAATGAAAAATCAAGCGAATCCTTCTCGAGCATTGTTCTTGGGAATTTAATCGCTTTTGGATTGCCGCTTGCGGCGGCTTTTTCAATACTCGGCCCGCCGGGATAAGGAAGATTCAGGATCGAAGCGACCTTGTCAAACGCTTCCCCTGCCGCATCATCAATAGTAGAGCCGAGCAATTTAAGTTCGAGAATATTTTCGCAATCATACAAACTCGTATGCCCGCCGGAGACAATCAGTGCGACCGCAGGAAGCTGCAAATCTTTAGTATCCATCATAGCCGACTGAAGATGAGCGTGAATATGATTTATGGCGATTAAAGGCTTATCCAAAACTAAAGCAAGGGTTTTGGCGGCTGTCAAACCAACAATCAACGCAACGGTCAGGCCCGGCTGATTCGCAACGGCAACGGCATCTATGGAATTTTTATCAAGGCCGGATTGAGTTATCGCCTCTTCAACAATCGGATAAATCTTTTCAATATGGGCACGCGACGCTATTTCAGGCACCACTCCGCCGTATTTCTGATGAAGAGCTATCTGCGAAGAAACCACATTAGATAGAACTTCCGAACCATTGCACACCACCGCCGCCGCCGTCTCATCGCAGCTTGTTTCAATGCCAAGGATATTTAAATCAGACTTCATAAGATAATGATAATGAACTGCCCCAGATATGTCAATTTAACAGGCAAATAAAATACAAAGCTCAAAATTTGAACTTATTTCTGCAGAAATCGGGAAAATTCTTCAAGAGATAGGACTGTTCTTTGTTAATTACCGCAGGGGGAATTTCCTCGTCAAAAATACAAACATAAAATTTCTTTCCATCATTGTCGGTCTCTTCCCTTAAAACAGT
>JAQTQF010000195.1 GCA_028712345.1 Phycisphaerae bacterium
TCGTCAGATACACCGACAATACCAAAAAAATAAATATCGAAACTACGCAAAAAGGCGTAAATGCCAATGATAAACATTACATAACCGAATTCAAAATTCCAACCGACGGCAGGAAGAGCATTTACCTGACAAATCTCGGTAAAAAGGAAACTATCGGCTGCTTCTTTAATAATCTTGCCAATATATATTTCGACCTTGATAACATCGATAACGCTTATTACTATCAGCAGAAGGCTGTCGAAATCAATCCGCTTTTAGCCGAGGCAAGAACGAATTTCGGGAATATTCTCCTGAAAAAAGATATGGTCGATATGGCCATAGAGCAATACACGACCGCGATTAAAATCAACCCGCAGGATGCCAAGACACATCACAACCTCGGAAATGCTTACAATAAAAAGGAACTTTTTGACACGGCCATCAGGCAGTACAATATCGCATTGAAACTTGACCCGAATTACATCGAAATATACAAAGGCCTGGCACAGGCATATAATTCTAATGGTCTAACCGAAAAGGCTATTGTTACTCTCAATAGAGCCATTGATATTAACTCGCACGACCCGGACATATATACAACGCTTGGGGGTATTTATCAGGACAAGAAAAATTACTACGAGGCTATTTCCAAATACAGGCTCGCATTGGCGCTCAAACGCGACTCTGTTGCCGCCGCTTACGGCCTTGCTTACGCATATTTTCAGAACCAGATGTATTATGATGCAATTGAACAGTTCAGAGCGGTGCTTTACTATGAACCAGACAACGCAAAAGGTTATTTCGGACTGGGGCTTTCTTATAATAAACTCGGCTGGAAACAGGATGAAGCCGAGGCTTACCAAAAAGCTGTAAAAATAGACCCGAAGATGTCGCCGGCCTGGCAAAATCTGGCACAGCTTTATATGACCGAAAAACAATACGCCCTCGCCATAGAAGCTTATCAGGAAGTGGCAAAACTGAGCCCTTCGGCCGATATATTTTATAACATTGCCATTGCTTACTCTTCTCAGGAGCAAAATTTGGAAGCCAGGCAGTATTATTTAAAGGCCGTAGAACTCAATCCTGATTATCCCGAAGCACATAATAATCTGGCAATCACTCTATATATGCTCAGAGAATACGCTCCTGCTTTGGAGCATGCCCTGGCGGCCAAGAGACTGGGGTTTAATGTTCAGGATAATTTAATCGAACAACTGCAAAAATTAACGGGTGTGGAAACCGAACCATAATATTAAAACGGAGGTTAGTAAAATGGCAAAAAAGAAAAGTAATTTAGCCGGAGCATTATTTACTGTCCTTGTTATCGTAATTATCGCGGTTCTCGCTGCACCGTTCTTCATCAATGGAATTCTGAAAGTCGCAATTGAAAAGGCCGGCTCAAAACAGCTTGGTGTCGGCGTCTCGGTTGACAAAGTTAATTTGAATATCGCATCAGGGACTATCACCATCAGCGGTCTGGCGATTAAGAACCCCAGAGATTATGAATATGAGCATATACTCAAGGTGGGAACTATCGCGGTAAAAGCCGATGTAAAGTCGCTTCTCTCGGACACTGTCGAGGTAAATCAGGTTGATTTAAAAGATACCGCAGTAGTAATCGAGCAAAAAGGCCTTTCGAGCAATCTCAATGATATTCTCAAATCAATGCCCAAAAGTAAAAAAGAGACCAAACCGGCAGCCGAGACAAAAACGGGGAAAAATCTGCATATTGCCTCTGTGGATATAAACAGTATTGCGGTAACAGCAAAACTTCTGCCCATCCCGGGGAAATCCGATAGTGTAACATTTAATATCAAACATCTGCATTTTTCTGATATCGGCGGGGCAAAAAAGACAACGCTTGCTGATTTTACCGGCAAAATTTTCACGGAGATTGCCGCTGCCGTTGCCACTCAGGGAGCAGGCATTATACCTGCCGATGTTCTTGGTTCTGTCAATCAATCACTTGAGTCCGTCAATAAAGCGGGCGAAGAAATTCTTAAAACCGGCCAGCAAGCCGGCGAGGAAATTGAAAAAGCCACCGAAAGCCTCAAGGGATTGTTCAAGAAAAAGGAAAAATGATTTAATGAGTCCGCATTCGCAGCAGGGTTTGACCCCACAGATAAATAATCATTCTGCCAAAGTATATGTCGCTGTAAGCGGCGGAGTTGACAGCGCAACGGCCGCTGCAACACTTCTGCAGGCAGGCTTCGACTGCACCGCTGTTTATATGAAGCTCTATGACCAGCCGCTGCACAGAAGCTGCGATGCCGAGAAAGTTGCAAAGCACCTTGGCATACCTTTTGAAGTGCTCGATTTAAGCGAGGATTTTAAAAAGGTAATCGGCTACTTCTGCGGTGAATATAAAAGGGCCAGAACGCCTAATCCCTGTGTTTTTTGCAACAGGCATATAAAATTCGGCAAATTATTCGAGTACGCAAAATCAAAGGGCGCCGATTTTATCGCTACCGGCCATTATGTCCAGACAATCAAAGAACGGGACGGCTCTTATCTTTATGCCGCGAACAACTTGGCCAAGGACCAGTCTTATGCCCTTGCGATGATTGCCAGAAGCGTCCTTAAAAGCGTCATTTTCCCCCTGGGCATGCTCGAAAAAAGCCAGACTCGAAAATTAGCAGCAGGTTTCGGTCTTGAGGTAAGCGACAAAGCCGATTCGCAGGAAATATGTTTTATACCGGATAACGATTATGCCGCAAAGCTCGAGGAGCTTTGTCCCGAACTTATCCGACAGGGAAATATAATCGATGACAACGGAAAAATTTTAGGTACGCATACCGGCATACATCATTTCACCATTGGTCAGAGACGCGGTCTCAAAGTTGCTATGGGCGTGCCATACTATGTAACGAATATCGACGCTGCGGCAAATACCGTTACACTCGGACCGGTAGAAGAGCTTGTTCATAAAAGTCTGATTGCTGAAGGCGCCAACTGGCTGATTGATATGCCTGCAGAACCATTTGCCGCTCTGATAAAAATCCGTTATAATCATAAAGCGGTGCCCGGAACGGTTTTGCCCGAAAAAGATTCGGTAAAAGTCGTGTTCGATACGCCTATTCGAGCAATAACACCGGGACAGGCGGTGGTATTTTATCTGAAAAATGAAAACGGCTTAAAAGTCGCAGGCGGCGCGTGGATTAAAGAGGCCTTAGATTGATGGAAAATGAAGAACAGAACATTCTAAATATGGTCGGCCAGGCCGAAAACCAGGCCAATCAGCTTGCCAGGCGAGCCATCATTATCCAGCCCGGTGCCATTGGCGATTGTATTCTTACTTTGCCGCTGGCGCAATATCTCAAGACACATTTCGCAATAGGCTCTGTTCAGATGATTGGCAGGAGTCATTATATAGAATACTTTCCCGGCAGAACCTGCATAGACAGCATACGCAACTTCGACAGTGTCGATTTGCACAGACTTTTCGCCGGCCATAAAGATTTTGAACTTGAAGACGGCGATTCGCTGATAAGCGAATTTGCAGGCTTTGAGCAGATTGTTTCGTTTCTCGGTGAGGCCGGCGGCGATTTTGAAAACAATCTCATTTACACCGCAAACTGCAGCAATCCGGTCGAAGTAACAACTCTGGGATTAAAGCCGGACTATAAATACAAGGAACATATAGTAAAATTTCATCTCGCTTCATTTATCGCATCCCAATCTCACCATATAAAACCTGCTGAGATTGATTTAAAAAAAACATATATCACACCCGGCAAAACCGATTTAGCAAACGGTAGAAAAATCCTCAGCTCAAATGGAATAGATACCGGCCAAAAAATCGCTGTAATTCATCCGGGCAGCGGAGGGGTTGCAAAGTGCTGGCATATCGATAATTTTTATATGCTCGCCGAACAGCTGTGCGAAAAGAATATTAAGGTCGTTTTCCTGCTCGGGCCGGCGGAGATGGAGAGATTTAAACAGGCGGAAATTAATAGACTCGGAACAATAGCGCCGCTGCTTTGCGATTTGACGCTCACAGAGACTTTTCAGCTCATAAGCTGTGCAAATTGTTTTATCGGCAACGATAGCGGTATAACA
>JAQTQF010000196.1 GCA_028712345.1 Phycisphaerae bacterium
AGGACTGTCCGGACAGGCAATCGTGTTACCTATGTCAACGGGGTCAAGGCCGGATATTGCGCATATATCGCCTGCGAGAACTCTTGTAACCCGCTTTCTGCCCAGGCCGTCGAACTGATGAATGTGCATAACCTTCTGCTGTGTATGCAAATCGTTGGAATCTATAACGGCGACTCGCTGGCCCTCTTCAATCTGGCCGGCAAAGACCTTGCCGATACCTATTCTGCCGACATAATCGGAATACTCAAGACTGGTAACGAGCATCTGAAGCGGAGCATCGGGGTCAACCTTCGGCGGCGGGACATTTTTAACGATTGTATCAAACACGATTTTCAGATTGTCGGTTTTTTTATCGGGGTCATCGGAAGCCCAGCCCTCTCTGGCTGAGGCGTAAATGCAGGGAAAATCCAGAGCCTCATCGGAGGCGCCGAGCTGGACGAGCAAATCGAAGACCTCATTTACGACTTCGTGCGGCCTGCTGTTTGGGCGGTCAACTTTATTCACAAGAACTATCGGCGTTAGTTTGTGTTCCATCGCCTTGGTGAGCACAAATCTTGTCTGCGGCATAGGACCTTCAAAGGCATCGACCAAAAGCAGAACGCCGTCAGCCATTTTGAGAACGCGCTCCACTTCGCCGCCGAAATCGGCGTGGCCGGGAGTGTCGATTATATTGATTTTGTATTGGTCGCCTTCATCATCAGTGTAATTGACGGCGCAATTCTTGCTTAAAATGGTTATGCCCCGCTCCCGCTCGAGAGGGTTGGAGTCCATAATAAGATTGTTCTCGCCGCCGGCGAGCTTGTCGAGGTCCTCGGAACGGAACATACCCGACTGATACAGAAGTCTGTCAACCAGGGTCGTTTTGCCGTGGTCAACATGGGCTATTATCGCTACATTACGAATAAAATTATAGTACATAAAAATCCTAAAAAAGTTCCAAAAGATTCACCGATAATCAGGATGTGTTCTAATCCCAGCTATGAAAACAGGTTACTTTACCCTGTTTTTTGCGATTGTCAATATAAAAGCGCAGGGTTGAATTAGCGGCTAAATCAAGTACACTTATTAAAAATCGCTATGAAAGGAAGATAATGGAGCTTTTTGAGACAATTGAAAAACGATACAGTTGCCGAAATTTCAATCCTGTCGAGATACCGGATGAGGATATTGAAAAAATCCTCGACGCCGGCCGGCGAGCAGCCTCGGGCTGCAACAGACAGCCTTTCGGTTTTCTTGTTATCAAAGATAAAAAGAATATGGAAAAAATTGCAACGGTTCAGGAATTTATGCCGAAGGCTTCAATGGCTATCGGCCTTGTCGCCGACCCTGCCGTTTCGGATTACTGGCTCGAAGACATCTCCGCGGCGGCTACGCAGATGCTGCTTGCGATTACCGCACTTGGTTATGGAAGTACCTGGGTCGAGGGTATGCTGCTTCTGAAAGAAGAAGAAATGAAAAAGCATTTCGGCATTCCTGAAAATCTGCGGTTCGCCATAGTTCTGCCGATAGGCGCTCCGAAAGAAGGATATGCCCAGCCGGTCAAAAAGGCGCTTAGTGAAATGACTCATTGGGAAAAATGGTAATATAAGGGCATAGGATACAAAGATTGCAGTTCTCTTATTAAGCAGAAATACTGGTCGGAAGAAAGGGCAAGACGGTAACCATATGGATTTATATAGACTTATGGATAATAAAGTTTTTGTTGGATTTTACCGAATAATAATGTATGATATACATAACATGCCTGCCACGCCTCTTAACAATGCGTATCTCTGGCGGGCTTTTTTTGTATCTATATAGAGGCTGAAAATGCGATACATTAAACCACCTTTAACTTTTCAACAGCAGGTTGAACTCCTCAAAAGTCGTGGATTGATCGTCCCTGATATCAAAAAAGCCATACATGTGCTTGAACATATCAACTATTACCGATTGAGCGTTTATTTCCATCCCTATCAGGTCCAAAAGGACGCTTTCGAGCCAGGAGTTACCTTAGAAGACATTCTTTATCTCTATGAATTTGACCGAAGACTTAGAAATTTGCTGTCCGAAGGACTTGCAAGAATAGAAATATCAGCAAAAACTCAAATTGCTTACTATATAGCATTAAAATATGGAGCTTTCGGCCATCTTAATAATACTAACTTTAATTTCAAGCAACCTTTAGTTCATATTACTCATGCTGAATGGTTAACGAAGGTCAGAGAATCGGTAAAACATTCTCATGAAACCTTTAAAAAACATTTTTTTACCAAATACGATGATAAAGATTTACCTATATGGATGGCGATTGAGTTAATGTCTTTTGGACAGGTTTCGCGGCTTTATCGCGGAATGCACAAACATAACAGACAAGATATTGCAAGAGGATACTTTAAAATAGACCAAAGATTAATGAGTTCATGGCTTCACACAATAGTCTATATCAGGAATTTATGTGCACATCACAGCAGAATTTGGAATCGGAAACTTGCGATTAGGCCATTATTAGATAGAAAAGATAGAGACTGGGAAGGTATTGATCATAGCAGAATATTTAGTGTTCTTTTGTTGATAAAAAACATGATGCATTTTCGGGATAAATGGAACGAATGGAGCGGCAAGCTTCTTATACTGCTGGGAGAATTTTCTGAAGTAGATACAAGCAATATGGGATTCCCTGAAAACTGGAGAGAGCTTTTATTTGATTCTAAGCTGAACTCATAAACTGCAATTTAATCCGTCCGGTTATTATTTTTTTACCAGCATAGCCGAGGCGATGGCGTGAGCCTTTTCGATGCCAAAGAGCAATTCGACAAGTTTGATTCCAAATTCAACCGCTGTGCCCGGCCCCTGAGAAGTAATGCAATTGCCGTCAACGACTATGCGCTGATTTATCGAGTCTTTGTGTTTAAGATGGTCTGCCATACCAGGATAGCAGGTCGCCTTTTTGTCGTCCAGCAGGCCGTGATGAGCGAAAACCACCGCCGGCGATGCGCATATAGCGGCGTAAAATCTGCCGGAGAGCTTTTGGGCTTTTAGCATTTCGACAAGCTGCTGATTGTCGCGCAGATGTTCGGCTCCGGGCAGCCCGCCGGGCAGGACGATAAGGTCGTAGGTTTTGCCCGCACAATCGGCAATGAGGCAATCTGCGGTGATTTTTACCTTTCTGCTGGTCGTTATTTCGAGATTTTGTACCGAAGCGATTGTTACCTCGGTGCCGGAGCGCCGGAGACAATCTATTACCGCGATTGCTTCAAGTTCCTCTATGCCGTCGGCAACGGCAACTAATACTCTTTTGCTCATAATGACCTCCATCAAATATTTCATCGGTATTTTAACCGGGTTTTTCTATTGATTGCCAGAAAAAAATAATGACAATATGCCGACAAGAGCCAAAACAACGACTTTCTTAAAGGAGTAAGAAAATGCTGGATGGAATTTTCAAACTTGCCGAAAAGCAGACAAATTTAAAAACCGAAACAATTGCCGGGACTACGACATTTCTGACAATGGCCTATATCATCTTCGTCAACCCTGACATTTTAAGCCGGACGGGGATGGATAAATCGGCACTCATCGCGGTCACCTGCATCGTTACTGCACTGGCAACAATTATCACAGGCCTTTTTGCCAATGCCCCTATCGCGATGGCACCGGGGATGGGCCTCAATGCCTTTTTTGCATATACGCTTGTTCTGACCAATAATATCAACTGGCAGACGGCACTGGGGATCGTGTTTTTTTCGGGTCTGTTCTTTCTGGCTCTTACGCTGCTGGGGCTCAGGAAACGGCTTGTTGACGCCATCCCTGCTTCGCTCATCTCGGCGATAAGTGTTGGCATCGGTCTGTTTATCACCTTCATCGGGCTTACGAATCTTGGGGTGGTGGTTAAAAATCCCGTGACTCTTGTTGCAGCAGGACCGTTGACGCCGACGGTTCTCATCGGACTTGCTGGTCTTTCGGTTATGATTTTCCTGGAGATGAAAAAAATTCCTGGTGCGTTGCTGATTGGCATACTGTTTTCAACGGTGCTGGGGGGTATTTTCGGGG
>JAQTQF010000008.1 GCA_028712345.1 Phycisphaerae bacterium
ACCCTCATTCAGTTTTTTGAGCACTTCTTCGGCGGTTTCAAGGTCGTCCACCATAATATGAGAGAAACTCAGATATGTCATAGTCCAAAGAGATTTATCAGTGTCTTGATTTTTGTTATAGTACCTTTTTACCTGTTCGCTGGTAATATTCACCTTGTCGACAACTTTCCTCATAATCGCCGAGGCAAAAGCTTTTTTATATTCCATATCAGCAATGGATTTGGTCTTTGTATCTTTATCCAGTCCCTGTTTGATTGCCTCTTCATAAAGAAGCTGAACTTCGAGCCAGTAGTCCGCTACTTCTTTGACCGTCTCCGGAGTAAGCTGGGGAGCTAAATTCCGCAAATAGCCTACCGTTATTTTTTTGCCGTCAAACGCCATCACAACCTC
Source organism: Phycisphaerae bacterium (assembly GCA_028712345.1). GTDB lineage: Bacteria > Planctomycetota > Phycisphaerae > Sedimentisphaerales > UBA12454 > GWC2-45-44. Next base: position 391 of record JAQTQF010000008.1, read on the forward strand.
GTTGGCATCCTGAAACTGCTCTGGCTCATAAGCTTTTTGTTCTTCGGGGACAGCATTGCTGTCCTGACTAAAGGCGCATTCAGCTCCCAATAATACGCCAGCCAAAACCAATAAAATAAATCCTGTTTTCCGCATAATCAGTTCCTTGCTCAATCCAGTATATTCGTACTTTACCCCAATTATTATCTGATATATATTATTAAGGCATAAATGGGTCGTTGTCAATATGCTAACAGAGGTTGTCGACTCCCTCTATGCCGTATTAAAAAACCCTTTGGACTATGCAGAATCGCTGTTATAATAGCCGGCTGAACTTATTGGAGATATTATTTTGGTTGATATGACTCTTCTTGAGACGCACGGACTTGTAAAAAAGTATTCCGGCAGAACCGTCGTAAATCAGGTTTCGATAACCGTTGAACAGAGAAGCATCGTCGGTCTGCTCGGTAGAAACGGTGCCGGCAAGACTACAACCTTCCGAATGGTTATGGGAATGATCACCCCAAACGACGGTAGTGTGGTCTTTGAAGGAACGGAGATGACAAGGCTGCCAATGTACAAACGGGCAAGGCTCGGTATGGGTTATCTTTCGCAGGAACCAAGCGTCTTTCAGCGGCTCACGGTTCGGGATAACCTGCTGGCTATTCTCGAAACAATGTCGGTTACCGCTCAGGAGCGCAAAAGAAAAGCTAACGAGTTGATCGGCAGATTCGCACTTGAAGAGGTGGCTTTGAGCCAGGCAAGATTCCTTTCAGGCGGCGAGAGGCGAAAACTCGAAATCGCCCGTGCTATGGTAACCAATCCATCGCTTATTCTGCTCGACGAACCTTTCAGCGGAGTTGACCCGATTGCCGTCGAAGAACTTCAGGGTGAAATAAGAAGGTTAGTCGCCTCTGGAGTCAGCATCCTCATAACAGACCATAATGTCGAAAGAACACTCGAAGTTTCAGACAAGGCCTACATTATCGACCACGGCAAAGTTATCGCTGAGGGCCCGCCCGCCGAGATAGTCAAAAATGAGCTTGTCCGCAAGAGCTACCTCGGCCATACCTTCAAAGGCGATGAATTTGACGAGAAAAACTGACGGAGCTGTCAATGGTTGATATAGAAAAATGCCACATTACCCGATACCCCTCGCCGGTGCTTGCCAAAAAAGCAGAGCCGATTGAGGTAATCGACGATAACATTGCCGCTCTTGCCGAGAAGATGAAAGATATAATGATCGAGAACAAAGGCGTTGGTCTGGCCGGGCCGCAGGCAGGGGTGGGGTTGAGAATTTTTGTCGCCTCGCCGGACGGCACAAAAAAAAACGCGAAGGTCTACATAAATCCGGTCATAACACCATCGGGAAAAGTCAATACCGCCGAAGAAGGCTGTTTGTCTCTGCCGGGAATTTTCGGCAAAATCCGCAGATATTCAAAATGCGCGATTAAGGCTCAGGGCCTCGACGGTAAAGAATTTTCAGACCAAGCCGAGGGGCTCTTAGCAAGAATATTCCAGCATGAATGCGACCATCTCGATGGAACTCTTGTCGCAGATAAATTATCAAGCGTTGCAAAAATCGCCGCTCGAAGAAAACTCAAGCATCTTCGAGAAAATTATCTTTCAGAAAATCAATAAATCAAAAATATTATGAAAATCATTTATTGCGGTTGCGGCAAATTCGGGATCGATTCACTAAACGCCATAAAAGCGTCAGCCCATACTCTTTCGCATATAATCACCCATCCTGCCAAACAGGCCGGGCGAGGTATGAAGATGCGAGCCAACGATGTCGCTCAATGGGCAGAGGAAAACAGCATTCCTTTTACCGCAATTGAGAACATAAACAGCCCGGACGGGATTGAGCTTGTAGAAAAACTTTCGCCGGATTTGCTTATCGTTATCGCGTTTGGCCAGAAGATTTCCAATGAAATTATCGGTATCCCGCCTAAAGGCGCGATTAATGTTCACGGCTCGCTTTTGCCAAAATATCGAGGAGCGGCGCCGATTAATTGGGCAATTATCAATGGTGAAAAAACTACCGGAATAAGCATAATCACTCTCGCTCAAACCATGGACGCCGGCGAAATCCTCGTAAAGGCCGAGCTGAAAATCGCCGACGACGATACCGCCGATATCGTTCACGATGCGCTTGGGAAATTAGCCGCTCCTGTGCTGGTCAAAACAATCGACAAAATCGCCTTCGGAACAGCTGAATATAAAAAACAGGATAATTCGAAAGCGACAAAGGCGCCGAAGCTTAAAAAAAGTGACGGCTTTCTCGACTTTTCCGCTCCTGCCGAGCAGATTCACAATAGAGTGAGAGGCCTTTGGCCCTGGCCTGCGGCAACCGCTTGTTTCGTCAATCAGAAAGACGGCAAAAAAATTCCTGTAACTATCGCTAAGACACAAATCGCCTGCGATACCGGCAAAAATGACAAGCCCGGCACAATTGACGGCGATCTTAATATCCTTTGCGGCGAGGGTCATCTTAAAATTTTAGAAATCAAACCACACGGCGGCAAAATGATGGATTTGAAATCATTTTTAAACGGCAGAGGTTCAGGCCTCGGCGATTATTTCACACCGCCGGAGAATAAAGACTAATGGCTCCCGCTGCCGCAAATTACCGCCATGCAGCCTGGCTTGTACTAATGCATTTTAAAGCTCACAAGCAGAATTCCGCCGAGCTTATCGATAAATACGCTTCTGACATTCAAAACCGTTCAGGTCTTGTCGATATCTCGCTTGGCGTAATAAGAAATTTAGTATTCATCGATAGTCTCATCGCACAAATCTCCGGCAGAAAAATAAACAGGATTTCTGAAAAGGTTCTCAATTGTCTCCGAATATCCGTTTATGAACTTGTTTTTACAAATCAGGCCGATTACGCGATTGTAAATGAGGCGGTTAATTTGGCAAACAAAACCGGCTCTAAAAAAGCGTCCGGTTTTGTAAACGCAATACTGCGGAATATCTGCCGGGCGATAAAAAATAAATCTGCCGATTTGAAAATTTCTGAACCGGCAAAAACTCTGCCGCTGGGCCCCGGCATCGGCTGCGAATTTAATATCGATATCCTGCCGGACGCAAAAAAATTTCGGATTGAATATCTAAGTTGCGCATTTTCACTACCCTTATGGCTTGTGGAACAGTTTCTTGCGCAATTAGGATATGAACAAACTTTAAATATCTGTTTTGCCTCGAATCGAAAACCATCGATTTATGCAAGACCAAATAAACTCAAATTGACCGCCGAAGAACTTTGCGAAAAATTTAAAACCGAGGATGTCGATTGCGAATTGGTTGAACAATTCAATATGGTTAAGATAAACAAGCCCGGAAATATCGCCGAGCTGAAATCATTTAAAGAAGGTCTTTTTACGGTACAGGACATAACCTCATCTTCCGTTGTGCCTTTATTAAATCCGCAGCCGGGCTGGAAAGTATTGGATTTGTGCGCAGCGCCGGGAACAAAGACAATGCAAATCGCGGAACTATTGGCCAATACCGGCCTTATAATCGCTACCGACAAAAATAGCCAAAGATTGAAAAAAATCGACGAAAATATCCAAAGGCTCACAGCGACTTCCGTAAGATTGATAGATTATAAAACTTTTATCCAAAAATCCGGTGACTTTGCTCCTTTCGATGCGGTTTTGGCTGATGTACCCTGCTCAAATACCGGCGTACTTAGTAGGCGGACGGAGGTAAGAGGCCGATTAGATGAGAAAATCCTGAAAATCCTTAAAAAAACACAAAGCGAAATTCTGAATTTGGCAGCATCCTTTGTTAAAACGGACGGAAAAATCTGTTACAGTACCTGCAGCATTTTAAAACAGGAAAACAGCGATGCAATAGAGGCCTTTATTAGACAAAGGCCTGAATTTAAACTCGAAAAAGAAAAATTAATTCTACCGTCTGCCGGAACTTATGACTGCGATGGCGGCTATGCGGCAGTCCTTATAAAAATAAGATGAAATAATCACTGCCGGCAGGCTGTTATACACAAGGGTATCTCTAAAAATATTACTTGTCATTCTGACCCCTTAGTCCATTGTCATTCTGACCTCTTAGCCCCTGTCATTCTGACTCCGCCGAAGGCGGACGAAGAATCTCGTTTTTTGTCCACTTAGGGATGGCTTACGCCAAAACAATCATAGAGATTGATTCGTCGCTTCGTTCCTCACAATGACATCCCCACTTTCGTGAGGACAAGTTTTTAGAGGTTGCCACAAATTTTTGGTCTTACTTTCCACATTTTTTCCACAAAGTCGTTTAACACTGTGCAAAACCTGTTCAAAATAAAATTTTTTCTTTCACAACATTTTATACTTACAGACGCTCCGACTTGTGGAAAAGAATTTTGCCAAAACTCTATTGATTACGCTTCCAAACACATCTATACTCAACGAACGGACATCGTTAAAAGTTAAGAATGAAACTGTTAAACAAAGAGTCTAATGACTACGCAGACGACAATCACGGATGAGATTAGTGCGATAAATCAGATACTTGCCGAAAGGATTGGCCAGCAGAAATTTCGTATCTGGTTTAAGACATCGACGAGACTAACGCTTTCAGATGATTATCTGAAAGTGGGCGTGCCGAATCCGTTCGTAGGAAGCTGGATTGAGAATCACTTTCTTGGCGACATAAATGCGGCTGTTGAGACGGTTACGGGCTCTGCGAGAAAGATAACATTTAATATTGAGCCTGAGCTGAGCGGCAATCAGCGGAAAAGCCAGCTCGACAGCCAGGCGCAGCTTGTGCAGAAGGCTCAGAATAAAACGACTCGCAGCAGATTCAATGCCCCACCCCAGCCTCAAAGGCCGGTGCAGATGACGCTTGAGACTTTCGTCGTCGGCCCGACCAACCAGCTTGCTTACAACGCGGCAAAAAGCATTATCTCTGATGAGGTTAGTCCGTTTAATCCGCTGTTTATTCATGGAGGGTATGGGCTTGGCAAGACGCATCTGATGCAAGGGATTTGCCAGATGATGTGCCGACTCAAGCCAGAAGCCAATTGGCTTTATGTGTCAGCGGAGGACTTTACCAATCAGTTTGTGCTGGCCTTGAAGACCAAAAAGCTGGAAGCTTTCCGGAGGCGATACCGGCAAACGGATTTGTTGGCTATTGACGATATACACTTCCTGGCCAGCAAGCCTTCAACGCAGGAGGAATTCCTGCATACTTTTAACACGATAAATCTCGCGGGCAAGAAGGTCGTTCTGGCCTCCGATGCCCATCCGAAAATGATCGGCCAGTTGTGCGAGTCGCTGGTCAGCAGATTCGTATCCGGAATGGTCGTAAAGATTGACCCGCCGGATTTCAAGACCCGCTGCAAAATTCTGGCACAAAGAGCCGAGGCGATTAATCAGCAGGTTGATGAAAAGGTAATTGCCTATATCGCCGAGAACATTCATTCTAATGTCCGCGAACTGGAAGGCTCGCTGCTGAAGCTGGTCGCTTATTCATCGCTTTGCAATGAAAAGCTGTCGTTGGCTGTGGCGCGACAGGTCCTTGCCGAACATATTTCCAGAACCGACCCGATTGTTCACATCTCGGATATCGAATCGGCGGTAACGACTTTCTTCGGCATCACCCCCGCCGATATTCATTCGAGCAAAAAGGACAGAACAGTAAGTCTTGCCCGTTCGTTCAGTATGTATCTGGCAAGAAAATACACCAACCGCTCGTTCCCGGAAATCGGCAGACTGATGGGCAACAAAAATCACGCAACGGTAATTCTTGCCTGCCGCAAGATTGAGAATATGCTCAGAAATAACTCCATCGCCAACTGGCGAAGCCCAAACGGCAACAGAGCCGTCGCAAGCAAAGACATCCTCGCTAAACTCGAAGAAACAATAGCGTAAGAAACTCAAAAGTTAAAACTTCAAGCCCAAAACCACAGCTTAAAACTCAGAATTGTTCATCATATTGGCGGAACTATGCAATATGCGCAGTTTTTAGTTTTTAATTTTGGTTTTACATTTTCAACTTTAAGTTTTCGGCTAATCTTCAAGTCTATGCGGAAGTTTTACGAGTGGGCAATTTTCGCATCGCGCCCTCGGTCTGCAAAATTCTTTTCCTGTTCTTACGATAAGGGCGTGAAACTCGTTAAAAAGTTTGATATCGTCCCGAAGATTGTCCTCAAACAAACTTCTCATCTGCTCATAATCACATTCCTGCTCGATAAGCTGATGCCGAACTGCTATCCTGTAAGTATAGGCATCAACGACAAAGACCGCCCTGCCAAAGGCGTAAAGCAGAATTGAATCAGCAGTTTCCCTGCCGATGCCGTTTATGCCGAGAAGTTCCTCTCTTAAATTCTGGGTATTGATGGTTTCAACTTCCGCCAGCAAACCGTTATGTTCTTCAAACAGCCATTTTAAAAACGACTTGAGCCTTTTAGCCTTGATATTATAGTATCCTGCCGGCCTGATAAGCTCGGCAAGGGTCTGCTGGTCAAGGTTATAAAGTTTTTCAAGACTCATCAGGCCTGCGCCTTTGAGATTTTTCAGAGCCTTTTCGACATTCTGCCAGTTTGTATTCTGCGTCAGAATCGCACCGGCAATAATTTCATCTTTCGTCTCGCCCGGCCACCAGTGCTGTGGGGCGAACCGCTCAAAGAGAAGTTCAAAAATCTGTTCTAATTTCTGTCCCGTGATACTCATCTTAGAAACCATCTTAAAACATGAATTGTCATTTCGAGCACACCCTGTTATTCTAAACATACACCTTGTCATTCTGAATTCGCCGCAGGCGAACGAAGAATCTCGTTTTAATACCAGATGCTTCGCTCAGCATGACTAACCAGACCCTTCGTCCGCCTCCGGCGGACTCAGGGTGACAATTTTGGGATAGCCGCTTAGTATTATTCAATATCTTTTGCCCGCCGTCAATAAATTAACCGCCAACTTGTCCGCCGCAGCTTTTTTGTCCTTCCGTAGTTTCTAACGAAGGGGGAAGCGAAGGCGGATATTCTCTGCCATTTTGATACTTCGTTTTCCCTTGCTTACTCGTATTTCGCGGAATATACTTCTATCTGATAAAAAGAGGTTCTGAAAGGCAGAATAAATGAGAGAACTAATTTTCGTATTGGCTTGCACGATAATTGCTGGTTCTACTGTCGCAAATGCTGACGAAAAACTCGTAGATTTAGTTAAAAAGGTAAAACCAAGCGTTTAATATGAGAAATCTCAACCAAATCAAATCATGAGCACATTATTCACTTTTCAAAGAACTCGACAAGATGCACTTGCCCGCGACCTTATTTGTCATTACATGAGGTTGAGAACGGGATATCCCAGTTTAGCATTATTTACGCTAATTATCGGACGTAAAAATGTCGATATAAGTGTATAAGTTGGTGGTTTTAAGGGAATGATAATTCCTTATGAAATTATGGACTTGGCAAGGAAAAGGCTTTTCGCTTACTAATTGCTTGAAGGAGAAATCATGTCGAATCAGGAACAAGATGAAAAACTGCTATCGATGTTTGCCAAAACTCGTGCCTTGATAGAAACCAAAAATCGAGAAAATGCGATGTGTACCAGTGTTTTAGATGGCGCTGAATGCTATTGTAATGCTATATTTCTATTATTAAACGGAAGCTATGTGTTTCCGGCAATGGCTTTAATGAGATGCTTGTGCGAACTTGCCGTCAAATTAATTTGGTGTCTGCAATGTCCTGATGATATGGATAAAGAACAGGCTATAAAAACAGTTGACGAGAAGATTCGTTGCTGGGAGAAAAGCACTCTTGCACAAAATATTAAGGTGCTGGAGGAGTGGAAGAATGTTGAACCTAAGAATAACAATATTGATGGCCAGATAAAAGAGCTTGAAAATAAAAAAGCCAATATGGACGTTAACGAAATGCCATATTATGCACAATTACTGGAAAAGCTGCCGATTGAATTTAGTGAAATATCGCTTGAACTATACAAGAACTTCAACAAAGCGGTACACCTGGATGCAAATAGTCTGGTGAAAATTTGTTTGCACAACAATAAAACTAACGTCAACAACAGTGACATCAGCAGGTTAAAAAACTATTGTCTCTTGTTGGCCAAAAACATTACTGGTGTTATAGCAATCAATAAATCCGGCTAAGGCCCGGAATCAAATACGGTGATGGCGGTTTTCTAAATTGAAAATAGGGAATAGGAAATTGAAAATAGTTTTTGACAGTATGAAGGACATTGAAATTTATCGTTATGTTTGGTGAATGTTTATGGGAAAAATAAAAGTATTTGAGAAAAAATTTAAAACAGCATGGTTTGAATGGTATTGGATTGCATGGGTTATAGTGCCCATATTGGTTTTGTGTAATTTTTTCGAAATTGCAATAGCACTGTTATCGGTAATCTTTTTGACACAGAAGCAACAACTGGAAGAGACAAGACTGTTTAGCGAATTATTTAGAGACTTTACCAAACGCTACGACAAGCTAAATGGAAGGATTGCAGATATAAAATCCCAAAACTCACCTTGCCAAGAAATCGACAAAACACTTGCCGATTATTTTAATCTGTGCGCAGAGGAGTATCTTTTTTATAAAGAAGGAAGAATCCTTGATTCGGTTTGGGGGAATTGGTGTCGTGGAATGGAAGAACACCTGAAGAGCGATATTATACGGAATTATTGGGAAAAAGAACAAAAGGAGAATACATATTATGGGTTATGCACGGATGTCATTGGAAAGGGCGCCAAAATTGATAAAGCAGACCTAAGCATTTTAGCTGGATAACAGGATAAAAAATGAGCAGGAACTATATTAGGTTTTAATTAAGATGAGGAATGAACATGAAAATGAAAAAGAGACTTTCATATGTATTAGTAGTGGTGATATTAGTTTTAGTTACTCATTGGGCTTCACAGGCGGCATTAGCGGCTGGGTTAGTACACTCTACGGCTAATCTTTCACAAGGACGAATGTGGCTTGCCGCAACGACAGTAGGCAATAAGGCCATTTTTGCCGGAGGCGACCACAGTATTCTATCAGCCAGTAATGTGGTAGACACTTACAATATTGATACAGGCACTTGGTCTACAGCCACCCTTTCTCAGGCACGTCGCCAGCTATCTGCGACGACCGTAGGTAACAAAGCACTCTTTGCAGGAGGTTATTATTATTCCGGTGGTAAAAACTACTATAGCGACCGAGTAGACATCTATAACAATAATACAAACACATGGTCCACAGCTACTCTTTCTTTAGGACGAGATAGCCTTTCTGCAACAACAGTGGGCAACAAAGCATTGTTCGCAGGGGGTTCTAATTCTAGTGATGTTGTTGATATCTATAATGTTGAAACAAATACATGGTCTACGGCCACGCTTTCGCAGGGACGCAGCCTCTTGGCTGCCACATCAGTCGAGAACAAGGCATTGTTCGCCGGAGGCGGTGCCTATAGTGATGTTGTTGACATCTATAATGCCGATACAAATACATGGTCTACGGCAAAACTATCACAGGGACGGACCTGTTTGTCTGCAACGACACTGCATAACAAGGCATTCTTTGCAGGAGGTCAAATTAGTGGTGGTACACCTTACAGCAATGTCGTGGACATCTATGATGTTAGTACGAACAAATGGTCTACCGCTACACTCTCTCAGGCACGGAAGAATTTATTCGCAACCACTGTTGGTAACAAAGCATTATTTGCAGGGGGAGAAAATTCTCAATTAAGCAATATTGTTGACATCTATGACGCAGATACGGACACTTGGTATACAAAAACGCTTTCACAGGCACGGGCTTATCTGTGTGCAACGACCGTTGGCAACATGGCCTTTTTTGCTGGGGGATTAGCAGATAGTGGAGTTCACAGCAATGTCGTTGATATTTATACGATCCCCGAACCTGCCACGCTGTTCCTGCTCGGTTTGGGCGGATTGGTTTTAAGAAGAAAAAAATAATAACCTATTGATAATTGTACATAGGGATTTCAAATGGCTGTGAGAATTAAAATCTTACAGCCATTTTTGTAAGCTTAGTTTCGTAGGGTGGGCTCTTAGCCCACGCAGTTTATTAAAAAAACCGTGAAATCCGTGTTAATCCGTGTCTGAAAAAACAGCGTAAATCTGCGTTAATCCGCGTCCAAAAAAGTGTTTTGTTTTGCCTTTTTTAGTCTCTTCTGTTAAACTCCCGCCATAATGGGTAGAAGAAAATCAGATGGAACTGATACACAGGCAAAGACGGCTATCCCGGTCTCTACCGGCTACTATGCCAGGACCGCAAGGCCGATTTACGGATTGGTTTTTATTCTGCCTTTTATCATCCTTTACGAAATCCTTGTTCTGGCAGTCAACCCTCAGATGTTGACCGCCCCGGCAAGCAATGTCCGCGGTGCAGTAGTGTCTTTTGTCTGGGTACAGAACTTTTTGCAGTATATCGGTATGGACACAAAAAACGCCTGGCTCTTTGCGCCGGCGGCGGTAATCGTAACCCTTATCGTGCTCCAGCTAACATCAAGGCAAAGCTGGAAAATAAAGGTGAGCGATTTTCTTATAATGGCCGGCGAATGTATAGTCCTTGCGATACCTCTTATAATTTTTGCTCTGGTACTGAACAGGGCGCCAAACAGGCAATCAGCAGCGGTTAATTTTTCTCCGGTTACACTCTGCCAAACCGCCTATGATAACAGCACCGCCGAACAGAACAGCAGCAGCCAAAATTCCCATATCGGCCTGAATCGCAAAAGTGTACAAATGGACTTGCTGACAGGTATCGGCGCAGGTATTTATGAAGAGCTTATATTCAGGCTGGTTCTGATAAGTCTTTCAATGATGTTCTTCGAGATAGTGCTCGGAGTGCCGAAAACAAAAGCGGTTATAATATCCGTCATTATCTCTTCGGTCTTGTTCAGCCTTCACCATCACTTTATATTCCTCAACGGACAGTTTGCAAAAACTGAGATTTTCACTATGACAAGGTTCGCTTTCAGAACCATCGCGGGAGTATTTTTCGCAATTATTTTTGCCGTTCGGGGTTTTGGGATTGCCGCCGGCACACACGCTTTTTACGATATAATCGCAACTCTTCTCAACACATGGTTCTTTGGATACTGCTGAAGAAATTAAAAAATACACTTCTGCGACATTTATCAAAAAAACTTGCTTTTTTTTCAAAATCTTTATTCCAGCACATTTCGAGACTTGCGCCACAATCGTCCTATAACAGCTTAAAACCGCATTATCAGTACTGTAAAGGCACTTGTATTTGACAGCTTTTTTTGGTACAATAAGACCATAGAAGTCAACAGCAACTTAATACTTATTATGGGTTATGCGATGGAACTTCCAAACACAAATGTCATTGTCAGCGAATTGACCTTCACCTTGTATCAACGCCCGCTTCATCCGGAGCTTTTCAATATTTATGAAAAGCGAACGATAAAAACCGACAAATACGAAGCGGTTATCTGGATGACAGGCGGATCGCATGTGGCAAGTGTGTTTTCAAACGACCTTTGCCTTTCAGAATTAATCAGTTCTCCCGCTCAGCTATTGCCTCGTCGCGGCCTGATTGAACGATTCAGATTCACCGGCCAGAGAAGCCATAAATGCACTCTTGCCAAAGGACTGAGCTATATGACGGATTTCCAGGTCGAAAAGATGAGTCCGAATCTTTATCGTCAAAGTCATACCGACCTTGAAAGATTCGCCCGCAATCGCGGCATATTTGTAAAATTCCCCAAGCTTGCTATCGGCGGCCTTGAGCCTTTCAGCTACATCGATTTTGAAGCAAGAAGGGATGAACTGCATATTCACGCGTTTCACGCGTATCCCGACCAGGTAACGATAATCAAAACGCAGTCCCTGTTCGATATGCACTAAGCGGAAAATGTCATTCCCGCGGAAGCGGGAATCCGGAAATATTTAAACCCTGCCGTTAAGGCGGGGTTTTTTGTCCAAACCTTAAAAGACGCTGACTTTGATGCCCTTCTTGCTTGTCTTTTCAAAAGTCTTGTTCATCTTTTCTATCGCCGATTTCAGCTCTTCACTGCTGTCAACTAAGTTCTCGTAGAGTTTGTCGTCATTGATAAGCTTTCCGACTGTACCGTCGCCATTGTTAATTTTGTACAGCAGTCTTTGAATTTCGATAAGAGTCTCCCCAAGCTGCTCGCTGGACTGTAATATTTTCTCATTTGCGGTAATCATAGTCTCTTTGCCGGCGGCAGAGAATTGTCGTATCTCCTTGAGAGTCGCCGCTGATTCGTCGGCTGCCTTAGATATACCCGCAAGAGCGTTCTTAAAATTCTGCTGGTTTTCCTTATCACCAACTATCATATTCATATTGTCCAGCAGCACGCTTAATTTATCCGACAGGACATTGAACTTATCCTGAATATCCTTAGGCAGAAATTCGCTCGAACCGCTTACGCCCTTGAGCACCATACCCTCCTGAAGAAACTTCGGACTCAGCTTGTCAAGCTCCTCAGCCGTCATCGGCTCGGTAGTAAATTCTATATGACCGCTGGAAAACCCCTTGCGAACCAGTTCAACTTTAACATTCGACGGGATATTCGCGTATTTCCTCGATATCGCCATTGTAACCGTAACACGGTTTGTAAATTGACTGCTGCCGTTCTGCTCCATTACCGGCGGCGAAACATTTGTAACCCTGCCGATATGATAACCACAATACCTGACCGGCGTATCGGCCTCTATGCCCGGTGCATATTCAAATTTTGCTTTTACCGTATATGAAGTAAATCTGGACATTGCCGTCGGCAGCTCGCGAAACAGGAAAACCATATAAATGAAAATTGCGACGCCGATAATCACAAAGGCGCCGACTATCATATTCTTTTTGTTCTGTATGCCTTCATAATCACTCATTGTGCCCCGACCCTTCCTTCAATCTGCCCTTTTCCTTCAAGAAAAAGTTCCCGTATCGCACGAAGCGGATACCCGGATTTGTTAAGTTTTTTTATCAGTTTAATTCTATCGACAGCCTTGTCATCAAAAAGTCTTCTTTTTGTTTCGCTCACCGCCGTCGGCCGCACAAGCCCGACCATCATATAATACTGGAGCGATTGGGTAGAAACGCCTGCCTGTTTCGCAGTTGTTCCAATGGACATTAACTTTGTTTTTGCCTTCATAGTCAATCTTTATTTCAGTCCATCCGCGGCGGGTCATAACCCTTAGGCCCCATAGGCCGGCATCGCAGAAATCGTTTAACCGCAAGCCGAACACCCTTGACCGGCCCGAAAAGCCTGACCGCCTCGATAGCATAGCTACTGCAGCTTGGCGTAAATCTGCATTGGCCGCCCAGAAAGGGAGCCAAAACAGCCTGGTAAAGTCTTATGAGCAGAACAAGACTCTCTGAAACCACCGCGGTAAATTTAGTTTTGAGCCTGCTTGTTTTCAAAACGCCTCTGCCCTTCTTTTAGAAGCTCTAAAAAGGAATCCTGTATCTGTTTAAGACCTAATTTACTTATATCATAAGAGCCGTTTTTGCTCAACATCGGAGAAAAAATTATCAGATAATCAAATCCCTGCTCTATGGAGTCTTTGCTCAGCCGGAAGGCTTCCTTTGCAAGCCTTTTGAGCCTGTTTCTGCCCGCTGCCGAGGCGATTTTTGAACTTACAGAGACCGCAAATCGAGCAGTTTCTCTTTTGCCGGGCGATATATATAAAGTCATTAACCTGTTTCTGGCAAATACCTTATAATCCAGAATAGCCCTGAAGTCGGCCTTAGCGCCTATTCTTGCAGATTTTGGATATTTATATTTAGCCATCAGGCCAAAAACCTTAAAAAAACACATCGACACAATAAAGACTCAAATAACCCTGAATATTAATGTTTAACAGTCTGATTATGGCGATTTTATTATATATGTAAAATCTCTTTTTATTATTAAGAATATCTGATAAAAGGAGCTGTCATTCCTGCGAAACCTGTCTCCAAGGGAGCAGGAATCCAGACGCTTATAGAAGTTCAGGTATTCATTTTATAGAAATTCTAAGAACAATATCACCGCCTGATGAGTATAAATGAGCAGAAAAGAGTTTGGCTTCTTTGATTACTTCGGGTCTTCGTTCTCGCCGAGGCAAAAAAAAGACGCAGGCAAGTGAACAGCAATGAATTGGTTTTTTCAGACAGTTTTAAAAAACTGTCTGTTTTTTTATCAGGCTGTCGCCATTTCATCGGCCTGTTCGTGATTTTTGATGACCTCGGCGCTGATTTTCCGCATTACCGCCCTCGAATTAATAACACCGATTAACTTATTGTCTTCATCGGAAACCACCGGCATATATTCGAGGTCATATTTTTGCATATGTTCAATCGCTTCGGCCAACGGAACATTCGATGTTGTCTTATCCATAACGGGCTGGGCAATATCACAGGCCAAAAGCCAGCCCGCAACATTTTGGAAGGCAAATGTATCTCTGATGCCGCCAACGGTTATGATACCCATAAGCCTCATTCGATTGTCAACCACAGGATAATAAAGACTGTCGGTGCGGGTAAAAACATCGAGAATTTCATCCAGCGGCAAATCTTCTCGTATGACCGCAGGATTGGTTTCCATAACATCCTTAACTTTGTATTTTACTATCAGGTCTTCTTCCGTAATATTCAGACCAACTTCGCCGGCAAGTTTTACACCGAGTTTGACACAAGGCGGTCCAATCATCTGGACAAGAAAGGTAGTGGAAGTAACTATAAGAATTATAGTCGAGCCGACCGGCCCTTCAAATTTCTGGCTGGCGAGAATGGCAAGACCTATCGCCACGCCGGCCTGACTGAAAAGACACAGACCCAGATATTTTCTAATCGCAGGCGGAGATTTCGAGATAACCGCCCCAAACCATGCACCACTCATTTTCCCCGCCGTTCTTCCTATTACATAAACCGCAGCCAATACTAATGCCCATGACTGCATACTGGCTATCTGAAGCCTGGCACCGACAAGAACAAAGAAAAGCACATAAATCGGCGGAGCGAATTTTTCTATCATCTTGAATGTATCCAGACTTCTTCGCGGCTTAAAATTCGCAATCACCGCGCCGAAAACCATTGCCGCAAGAATAGAATCAACATTCAGTGCCATCGACAAGCCAATAGTCAGCAACACGCTCGAGAGTGTAAATGTCAAAACCTTATCATGCTCAACAATGTATCTCATCAGGAATACAAGCACCGCTGCTGTCACTACTCCGATACCGGCAGCGCCAAATATCTCATAGGCAGGCATTAGAATAGCCTTAGCCAGGCTGTCATGCTGACTGCCTGTAAGAATACCTGCCACACTGGCTACGATTCCATATAAAAGCAACGCAAGACCGTCGTCCAAAGCTACTATCGCAAGAACCGCCCTTGTCAAAACGCCGCGGGTTTTATACTCCCACAAAACATCAACCGTCGCCGCCGGTGCAGTCGCCGAAGATATCGCACCGAGCAGCAGGCCGAGAGCAAGTGAAAATTTCCAGCTCGCCTCAGGCATAAAAAATTTCGCCGTCACCGTACATAGAACAGTAACGACAAAAAACGCAAAAAGCCCCTCGGCCAAAAGTATGGTCATAAACTGAGTGCCGTATTTTTTGAACACCTCAATTTTCAGTTCCCCGCCTATCATAAACCCGATGATGCCCAGCGCAAACATACTGAAGGGACTGAAATACTGCACCGTTTTGGGCGTAATCATACCAAAGCCGGAACTGCCGAGTATGATGCCGATAACAATATATCCTACAACCTGCGGGATACGGAGTTTCTGGAAAATTTTAGCGCCAATTGTACCGCCGAAGGCCGCAATACCCAGCAGCAGTAATAAATTAAGATGCCCGAAAGTGTCCATTTGTTTGTCTTTATTAGATTAAATAACAGGAAGGATTAACTTTTCCGATGAGTCTTCGTTTCATACATTTCATCAGATTCTTTCTGCTTGGCCAGGACTTCAGCCTCAATGCGCCTGTTGGCTGTGCGATAATCAAGAATGCCTGCGTATTTTTTGTCGTCGCCGCATACTACCAAATGCTCTTCACTTAATTCTTTCATTTTTTCAAAAGCCCCGGCGAGCATAGTTTTTTCGCCTATTGTTTCCTGCACCGGCGACATAACATCCATCGCCACCAGCCAATCGTTTATTTCCTGATTTGAAATGGCGTCTCTTATGTCATTCAGTGTAATTGAACCGAGCGGTTTTCCGCTGTTATCCAGAACAGGATAACAATAATTGGAGGTAGAACTGATAATCTGTATTACCTGAGATATCGAAGTACCGGCCTGGATAATCGGCACATTTCTATCCATCATTTCGGAAATAGTATGTTTTTTAATAAGGTCCTCGGCAGTAACATTAAGGCCAAGCTCTCCTGCCCAGCCTGCGCCGATTTTAACGAATATCGGCCCTATAATCTGGAGAATCAGCGCCCCGCTGATAACGACAAGAAGCATCATCGAGGCCATTTGCTTATCGAATCTGCTGGAGGCTATAATCAAAAGAGCCACGGCAATTCCTCCCTGCGGGTACTGGCAGCAGCCCAGATA
>JAQTQF010000197.1 GCA_028712345.1 Phycisphaerae bacterium
ACTGATAACCTGGTCGGGAGCCTTGCCGATATCGAAGCAGACATCGAGCTGCGGAACAGCCACCACCGTTTCCTCGCCGCCTACTGAGTATCCGATGATTTCAAGGTCGTCTATTTTAATTTTTTCGAGATTATGACTTGCCATATCCCCGTATCATAATACCGATTATCTTAAATATCAAAACTATAATGACTTCCAGGAAAACCAGGAGAAACAATCAAATATAGTTGCTGTACAAATCCGCCTATGACGCTACGGCAGACAAACTTCCAGGCTAATAGAGAATAATAGCATTTGGCACAGGAGCAGCCCTAAAAACCTGCCCTCACGAAAACGGCGATTATTCTTGACCAGCAAAAATCACAAGAATTTTGTTAAAAAATTTCACATATTGACCGCTCAGCCGCTAAATATAATCCTTTTTTATAGCTCCCTTTTCGCCCTTTCTCTATGATTTTCCTCTGGCCTGTTCTATGATTCCATTCTGACCTGTTCTATGATTTTCCTTTGACCTGTTCTATGATTTTCCTTTGGCCTGCGCAAAATCAGCTATGTGACAAAAAGCGATTACCATTAGTCGCTATTACCGGTAAAATCGTTAAAGTTTAACATTTAATATCTTGCTACAATTCCACGAGGTTCAATTCGTAGATGGAGTTAGCCGCCAGTGGCGGATAGGCGAAGCCTGTTGCGGCAAATCCCACGGGTTAGAACCCATGGAAATTTAGTGTATATTTTTTTGAAAAAAGGGGGGCAAGTGAGTAATCGCAATTTTTTTTGCATTTTTGAACTTGGCCATAAATATCACTATTTTTTATCGCCAATTATAGGCCTTGGTGATTATTTAATGATTCTTTTATAAGACAGGTTTAAGACACGGTAGAGGGGTAAAAAAAATAGTTTTTATGAAAAATTTTCCTTGAACTTAGGCTTTGTCCCTGCGTATAATAAGTGCAGTAAGTATATTACCTAGCCCACACGTACCTCCTCCTCTTTAGGAGGCGCACACGGCATGGCGGTTTCTCTCCTCGGCCGCCTGCCTTTTTTTTTGCGCTGAGTTTGTAAGATTTATATTTCACAGTTTTTTGTGCTGAATTTGTCTATTTCGGCTGTATAAATCCGCTGAGAATTTTGCCCGCACAGAGTTATTCAGAATACCTGCGTTTTTTGAACATTTAGTCCAGGTTGTTCGTACAAAAAATGGACATTGATAACGATGTATCTCTCTGTTTTTTGGGGCAGATGGCGACCTCCTTGGTCATCTGCCCTCTTTTTTTAGAGGAAAATAAGTCCGGCAATTCTTAAGAGAATATATAGAAGCCATCCCAAAACCTCATTTGGTCTGCAAATGGCTCTTTTTTCCGCCGGACGGCGTCAGACAAAAGCCGCTTGAACTACGGCTCAAGCTGATTTGTCTTCCTTGCCGGCGAAAAAAACGCTCATTTTCGACATCAAAGCAGGTTTTGGGATGACTTCTAAAAACCTGTCCTGGCGAAAGTGTGGGTGTCATCTCTGAAAGCGTGTTTCCAGTCAAATATATTTTTCGATTATTTTTTAAATAGTTCGCCGAGCCGCTGCTGTGAACACGAGGCGTCATTGCGGAATAACTCGCAAGACATTCAGCGCTCGAAAACCGCTTAATATCGCCAAGTTCAGATGCTATCACTGCCGCCAGAATAAATCGCTGATGTCCGCAAAATCATTCTGCAGACCGTATTTATCGAACGCCGAATGAATACGGTTCTTCAGCCTTGTTCGCATATTCGCAAAAACCATTCGAGTTCTCGGCAGCTCTCGCATGTCTCGAATGTCCGCAGGCGGTATCCATACCGTCGGCAAAGTTCCCGCAAATTGCAGCTTGTTTAAGCCGCGGGCATCGAGCTTATCAGTTTTATTCACTGAACCGAGCATAAGTTTCGCCTGATGAGCATGGACTAATTGAGGCATCATACCAGCCGCTTCAATCTCGTCAACAATCCAGTACCAGTTGCCGATAGTCTCGACCGCAACCGAATCTCCCTGCTCCCATTTTGAGAGAAAGTTTAGGATATTTCCTTTGCCGTGGCTGATTCTTTGTTCACAGAGAAATCGCCCTGCCCTGTCCTGAACGCAAACTTGACTATAGCGTTTATGTGAATCCATTGCTATAATTTCCATACCCGTGTCTCCTTTCCGCGGTCTCAATACCGCATTGGAATCTATTGCGATATTGTACACCGTAACAGGGGACACGATTTCATAAAATCATTGGGAGGAGCGCAGCGACGAATCAATCTTCATTCTTGTTTCAAAAAACGAGATTCTTCGCCCGCCTTCGGCGGACTCAGAATGACAGTGGGCTAATGGGGCAGAATGACAACGCCAGAAGTTCCGCTTCTTTGTCATGCTGAGCAAAGCGAAGCATCTCTTGAATAAATAAGACGAGATTCTTCATCCGCCTTCGTCGGAGTCAGAATGACAGTGGGCTGAGTGGTTAGAATGACAAGTCGTATTTTTAGAGGTTGCCTTAAACATAGAATATAGTAATCAGAATACAGAATACAGCAGTCAGAATACGACTAAATACTGCTACGACGGCGATCAGGTGATAATGGAATGGGAGAATGGCACAATGTCGCGGAAATTCGTTTACGGTCCCGGAATCGATGAGCCGATAATGCTGATTGACGGGTCGAGCGGTAATAAATATTATTATCATTACGATGGTTTGGGTTCTGTGGCAGCTCTTTCAAATGATAAGAGCAGTTATCAGTTATCGGTAAAATAAGCATCTGGATTCCCGTTCCCCGATCAGGTCGAGGACAAGTTTCGCGGGAATGACAATTCTTTTTGTTAAAGGCTCTAAATACCAAATACTATGTTAATTCGTGTCTCTTCGTGGCTGAGCACCGGGTGAAGGATGTCAGCTATTAAGCTTTTCTTAGTTCTGCTCTGATTTGGTCGGTAAGGGCGGAAACAATATCGTTCTGCCAGCCGTCAACCGTTTGGTGCTGAAGCGTGCCATCCTCGTCTCTGAATTTCAGCGAAACGGTTACACTCTTTTTGCCTGGGGCGATTGGTTTGCCTCTGTAGATTCCTTCAAATTTTATTTCTTCAAGTTCCTGCGGGGATTTAGAAGAAATTGTTTGTTCCAAATTTTCCCAACGAACCTGTTCATCAACAATCAATGACAAGTCCCGGACGATAGCGGGGAATTTTGGGAGCGGTTTTGCCTTGACCGGCTCAGAGTCCAGTTCGAGGAGACAGTCGAAATTCAGCTCGGCGGCGCAAATCATAGGCATCTTTATGTCAAAGCCTGCAATCACTTTATCGCTGATAACTCCTGCTGAGCCGATTGGGCTGCCGTTTAAAATAATTTGTGCGCCAGCTTTCTCCCAGCCTATATCGGCTGGTTTGAAGATTACTTGGGCGGTTGGAGAAATTGTTTTTATCGTGCCGATTATGGCGCCTTTGAGCATTCTTAAATCGCTGTCGCAAACGAGGGTAAGACTGGTATTTTCGGAATGGCTGCTGTTGTCGGCAGGTTTGAATACATCGGCGATTTCGTACAGTCTTATATCTTTATTTCCGGCGTTGTAGTTGCCTCTGAGGACACCGAGCAGTGAGCCGATTAAGGTGCTTCGCAGCAGGTTTTCAGATTTTCGTGTAATGTCCTGCACGGAAAGATGGCCTTTTGCGTCCGTGCCGGTGATAAGTTTAGCTGTTTTCTCGTCGTTGAATGTCGTTGTGATTGCTTCGTAAAATCCGCAGCCGTTTAGGTAGTTTGATGCTATGCAGGTGAGTTTTTGTCTTTTATCTACTGGAGCGATTTTTATGCTGATTTTTTCTTTTATGCTGATGTTATCATATCCGTAAACTCTTGCGACTTCTTCAAAGAGGTCTGCTTCTCTGCTGACATCTGTGCGCCAGGACGGGACGGTGCAGAGGACTTTATCATCGGCCTGTTTCGGCTCGAAGGAAAGGGCATTGAGAATATCAACGACTTTTTGTTTTGG
>JAQTQF010000009.1 GCA_028712345.1 Phycisphaerae bacterium
TAGTCTTGGTGAAAGCTCTTCGAGCGAGGCCTGGGGGTGCTCGTCGCAGGCGAATTCTTCGCTGTAAACAATGTCTCTCCACTGGCCGGTGCCTCCGTTTTTTTTATCCTCCGTCGGCGTCTGAACCATAACAAATACGACGCCTTCGCCGAGCTTTATGGCAGTTTCAACCGAATCGGCAAGACGAACTCTGATGGTACTATTCATAATGAGTCTGTCGACAACAACGGCGATATCGTGTTTTTTGTTTTTATCAAGCTTCGGAAGATTCTTGACATCGCAAATAGTTCCGTCAACTCTGAGTCGAACGAAACCCTCCCGCTGGATTCTGATGAAAACATCTTTGTGTTCGCCCTTTTGGCCTCTAATAAGCGGAGCACAAATCTGGATTTTCGTATCGGCAGGCAGTAACATTATATTGTCAACAATCTGCGAGGCGTGCTGACTGTCTATTTCTCTGCCGCAAACCCAGCAGTGAGGCGTACCCGTGCGGGCGAAAAGCAGACGGCAGTAATCATATATTTCGGTCGTAGTGGCAACGGTCGAACGGGGATTGCTTGCCGAGCTTCTCTGCTCAATGGCAATTGTCGGCGGCAGGCCTTCGATGTTTTCAACTTCGGGCTTCTGCATCTGTTCGAGAAATTGTCTTGCGTATGCGCTTAATGACTCGACATATTTTCTCTGCCCCTCGGCATATATCGTATCGAACGCCAGAGAGCTTTTACCCGAGCCGCTTATGCCCGTAATAACGACGAATTTATCGCGAGGAATTTCAACATTAATCCCTTTGAGATTATGCTGGCTGGCGCCGGTTATTATGATCGATTTTTGCATTACTTTTCCTTCTTCTTAGCTTTGGGCTCTGCCTGCAGAAAATTCGCAATAAGCCAATTTGGACATTGTACCACAAGCAGGCAATAAGTAAAATACTTTTATTTGGGCGTAACTTGCAGCTATATGTAAACAAAGGACTTATGCAACTGGAATGTTAATACGAAAAACATAGAGGGTTATTAGTCACGAATTAACACAAATATACACTAAGGTGTTTTTGGCCGCTCATTTAGATTAGCGGCTCTGTTTTTACGCTTATCAGAGGTCGTCTTTAATCCCAGGGGTGTTCTTTAAGAGATTTTAGAATTGCCTCTGCACACTCAAGCGCAGCTAAGCCTTCCTCTGCGGTAACTTCCGGTCTTGCGGAGGTATCAATGATGGAATTTAAAAACGCTTCCTGTTCGACCCGCAGCGGTTCTCTGTCATCAATGTCAAGATGTTCTATATGCAGCAGGTCGGGCCAATTGACCCCTGAAAAATCGAAATCACCCTGCTGCTGCTTTTCCTTGACCCACTTGACGGCGTCAACATTAGGGTCTGCTTTTATGACAAGGCCCTCTTTTTTGAGAAAATCGAGACTCAGATATGCCTGCCTGCTGAAGAGTCTTATCTTCCTCACTGTCTTCAGCGCAAGCCTTGAAGCGGTAATATTGGCAATGCAGCCGTTTTGAAAAGTGATTCTTGCGTTGGAGATGTCTTCGTTATCACCTATGACATTCACGCCTGCGGCATCTACTTTGGCAATTTTACTCTGGGCAAGAGCGAGAATAATATCGATATCGTGAATCATCATATCGAATACGACGCCGATGTCAGTTGAGCGGAACGAGTATGGACTTATTCGGGTCGCTTCGATAAATTTCGGTTCAATTTCGAGCCTTTTCATCGCCTGAACAACGGGATTGCACCTCTCGGAATGTCCGACAGCAACGATCGTCTGATTTTCTTTAGCAAGAGCGACTATTTTCTCGCCCTCGGCGGAACTTGCGGCAAGAGGTTTTTCTATAAGGACCGGAATCTTATTGCTGATTAAGACCTCAGCGATTGCAAGATGGCTTTTCGTTGGCGCCGATATTGTTACAGCATCGACTTTGCCAATCAAATCTTTGACATTGGTAAAATATTCGCACTTATATTCCTTAGCGAGCTTCTTCGCTTTATCTTCCTGGACATCGACAATCGCGACAAGTTTGTTTTGCGACAGTTTGCGCAGAACCTTGGCGTGAATGCCGCCCATTTTTCCGGCGCCGACTATGGCTGTACGAAGCGGTGTATCGTGATGAGTCATTTTTACTCTTTTCTTCTCGAAGCTTCGAGAAATCTTCCGAATCTGTGTTTGCTGCTGTTTATAATAGCCTGACACATCGCCCCGGCATTTTCATCAAGGCTGTCGCTGGCGATAAGCGTTGTGGCGTTTTGCAGCAGTGGAGTTTTTGACCTGAACAGCAATCTGTAAACTTCGTCAATCTCTTTTTGCTGTTCTTCGGTCAGGCCGGCTCTCATAAGACCTCGTTTGTTTATGCCGCGAATCTCGGGCGGATAGTGGCCGCTGACGATAACGAATGGCGGTACATCGTGGTTGAGGCCTGCAAAGGCAGCGGCATAAGCCCATTTTCCGATTGTCGTGAACTGATGAATCTGCACCGTACCGCTAAGCCAGGCGCCCGTTTCAATTTTGCAGTGTCCGCTCACCTGTGTATTATTGCTGAGAACCACCTTGTCTTCGATTATACAATCATGGCCGATGTGAACGCCAATCATAATCAGGTTGCCGCTACCGATTTTTGTAATACTATCATGATAGATACTCGGATGAATGGTTACAAATTCCCTGATGATGTTTTCATTTCCGATCTCAATTTTTCCGAATTTGGTATCCGGCTTTGCGCCAAGCATCTGCGGATTTCTGCCGATGACACAGTTCGGATAAAATATATTTTTTTCGCCGACTTTTACATCTTTTCCGATTACGACATTCGCGTCAAAGACGCAGCCGGAGCCGATTTGAGCTCTTTCGTCGATGAAACAATTCGGGCCTATCACGACATCGCTGCCGATTTGGGCGCTTGATTCAATTACCGCCGTAGGGTGTATTTTACTCATTATCTTCTTTCCTGAAAAACATTACTAAACAATCCGTCCACCATGGACGGGAGCCAAAATTTTAATTTTTTTATACCGAATCGTCGTCCACCAGCATAAACATTATCTGTGCCTCTGCTGCAAGGCTGCTGCCGACGAGAGCCTGACATTTACAAACTGCCGTTTTGCTTCGGACTCTTACGGTTTCCGATGTAAGAATAAGCTGGTCGCCGGGCACAACTGATTTTCTGATTCTAACATGGTCCATTCCGAGCAGAACCGCCAGCCTGCCGGTATGCTCAAGCTTTTGCGCAAAGAGCAGACCTGAAACCTGCGCCATTGCTTCGAGAATGAGGACACCCGGCATTATGGGCGTACCAGGGAAATGCCCCTGAAAAAAGAGTTCGTTAAATGTAACATTTTTTATTCCCTTTATAGCCGTGGTGCCGTTGATTTCGATAACTTTATCCACGAGCAAAAAAGGGTAACGATGCGGCAGTATTTTCTGAATTTTACGGATATCAAGCAGCGCATCGGTTCCGGTCCTGCTGCTTCTTTCATGATGTTCGGCCATTTCGAGCAGTTTTGCCGCAAGTTGCTGATTGAGATTGTGCCCGCTTTTATATGCTACTATCCGACCGGTCAATCTTCTGCCGACGAGCGATATATCACCGATTAAATCGACTATTTTGTGCCTGACGCATTCGTCTGGAAAGCGAAAACTGTTTTTAATCGGCCCATCCGAGCTTATAACAAGTATTTCTTTTGGGCTAAGATGCGTACCTATACCGTGAGATTGAAACATCTTGGCCTCAGCTTCAAGCAGAAATGTTCTGGCCGGAGCAAGATTGTTTTCAAAATATTCCGTACTCAGACTACAGGTTAGAAGCTGTCTTCCTATACCGGTGTGTTTTGTATAATCCATATCATAGGTAATCTCAAGACTGTCGCCATCGGCAGGCAGGGCATATATCGAAGAGCCGGCCTGGTTAATGCAAATCGTTTCGGTTATTGCAAATTCTTTTCGAGGTTTCTGCTGATCGAAGTATCCGCATTTTTTCAATGCCTTGAAAAATTCCCAGCTTCCGCCGTCAAAACCAGGCAGTTCAGGCGCGCTGACTTCGACAATAATATTATCAATTTCCAGTGCGTTGATCGCAGCCATACAGTGTTCGACTGTCTCGATGAAGACCTGGCCGTTTTTCAGAGCGGTTCTTCTGTTGCGTTCAGCAACATTTTTGATATTCGCTTCGATTCGCACGGGAACATCGAGGTCTGTCCGAACAAAAACAACACCGGTATCGACGGCAGCCGGGGCAAATTTTATTTTTGACTCAACCCCGCTGAACATACCCCTGCCGGCGAGTTTCGCTTCCTCAGCTATTGTTCTTTGAGGCTTCAATCGCTTCTATCCTTTTGGCAAGCTGTTTGAGCTGTTTATACATTTCAGGCAATTTTCGTTCAACAACGAACTGCTTTACCTTTTCCTTGATATCTGTGGCGGGCGAGCCGAGCACCTGCAGACCGGCAGGAACATCATTCATAACACCGGCCTGGGCGCCAACCTGAACACCGTCGCCGATAGTCATATGGTCTTTCACTCCGGCCTGGCCGGCAAGCACGACACCGTTGCCGAGTTTAGTACTGCCTGCAATACCGACCTGTCCAACAAGCAGACAACATTTACCGATTGTTACATTATGCGCCACATGAACAAGATTGTCTATTTTTGTGCCTGCGCCAATGAGCGTGTTTCCAAATTTCGCCCTGTCAACGCAGGAGTTTGCGCCGATTTCGACACAATCTTCTATAATCACTCCGCCGGTATGCGGAATAAGCTGATGGCTGCCGTCGATAAAATAATATCCGAACCCCATCGCACCGATGGCGCAGTTGGCGGCAATCACGCAATTGTTTCCTATTTTGCAGTTATGATAAATTACAACATTATCTTCAATGCGACAGTTTTTTCCAATGATAGAATTTTCGCCGATTTTGACGCCTGCACCGATTACGGAATTTTCACCGATTTTGGCGCCGCTTCTTATATAAGCAGAAGGACCTACCGATGCGGTCGAAGCGACTGAAGCATTTTGTTCTACGATTGCGTTTTTGTGTATGCCGGGCTCGACAGGCGCCAAATTAGGCACAAATTCCTTCAATACGGCAATTAGCGCCTTTTCGACATTATCAACGACAAGCAGCGGTATACTCGTTTCGACCTTTTTGCCAACAATAATCGCTCCGGCTTTGCAGCCGGTAATTTTGTCCAGCAGCTTTTCATCTGATGCAAAAGTTATGCTGTCCGGCGTTGCTGATTCAAATGGAACAACTTTACAGATTTCGGCCTCTCCGCTGCCGAGGAGCTTAGCGTCGGCTATCTCAGCAAGCCGCTGAACCGTATATTTTACTTGTAATGCTTCTACTGCCATCGTCTAAAATCCATCGATCTGAAAATCGATTCCTGAATTTTTTCACTTTTATTTTTTAGTTTTTTAACTGCGGATTCGCCTTGTCCATAGAGACCAGCACTTCGGCGGTAAGGTCGAGATCCGGATTGAAATAAAGCAGCTTATGCGTCTTGGTCGTCAGAACCAGTTCCGTAGGACTTTGCGCAGGAGCGGAATTATCGGGGCCGCTGAGATAATTATCATCCCTGCTGAGAATTATATCAAAGCCCTTTTCCTTCGCTATAGAGGTAATTACTTCGAGTATTTTGCGATAAATTTTTTCCTTACCCTGCATTTCCTTTACGGTAATTTCCTGCTGATAAAATTCCTTTTGCGCATCAAGCTGCGCTTGTTTCAGTATCAGCGATTGCATCAGGTCAAGATAATCATCGCTGTTTTCTTTCCTTTTGCTCATCGCCATTCTATCAATGTTAATTTCCTCTTCGAGTTTTTTCAGTTCGGCGAATCTTTTATCACCATGGTCGGTAAGTTCTTTTTCAATCGCCGTCTTCATTGCGCATTTTTCAAAAACTTCCTTTACGCTTACCACGCCGACCTTGGGCGGTGCAATCAGCTTATCTTTAGCGGCTTGAGAATATTGAATGCCTATAATCGCAAGAGCCGCTGCCGCCAGCAAAACCATCGTAACAAATCCTGTTTTTTTCATAACACGCCTTTCGCTATTCACTATTCACTATTTACTATTCACTATTTAGAACAGGCTTCCAACCGAGAAGCTGAAGAACTGGGTATCATCATCTCCGCTCTTCATAAACGGATAAGCCAGTTCAAACCTCATCGGCACCGGTCCAAACCATTGGGGTATCATAATTTGAAAACCAATACCTGCCGAGGCCCTGATTCCGCCAGTCTCTATCATACCGGTATCGACGAAGAAAAGTGCCGAGAGCACATCCGTAGCCAGTGGTTTAACTATTTCTCCGCTGGCAGTTACTATCCATTTGCTTCCTACCGGGTCATTATCAGCACCGGAACGGGGGCTTACTCCACGATATGCAAAACCCCTTATGCTGCCTTCTCCGCCGGCGTAAAATTTTTCAAACAGCGGCGCATCACCCACAACGGTAGCGGCATAAAATTTAGTTTCCAGCACGGTCTTTCTGCGGGCAATATCTTCCTTCAATGTTTTATACCATCGGTATGTCCCCTCAACAATACCGAAAGTATGATCCAGTCCAACCTGTTCGTAGCTTAATTCATAACTTTTACCCTTTGTGGGACTGAACCGGCTGTCGGTCGTATCTCTGCCGAATCCGATTCTGATGCCGGCAAGAAGGTTATCGCCCTTGACATCGCGAACTTCCTTTGGGGCATCGACATCAATGTCCTCGACAGAAACATTTTCAAATCTGAAAGAAAGCGTCCTGTATCTGCCCTGCTTTAGCCGTTTGGTAAAACCAAGATAGCCTTTTTGTCTCTGCTCATCATAACTTTCTCTGCCTCGCGTCCAGCTTGAAGCCGCAACCGTCATCGCTATGGGTTTGTCCTTGAGATAAGGTTCGGTAAATGAAATAGAATACCGGCTCACCTCGGTACCCGGTTCGATAGCTATTCTTAACTTCTGGCCGGCTCCTTTGAAAGAATCATCGGAGAAGAATTTTCTCCAGCTCTTGGGCCATTTTTTAACATCGAAATTTCTCTGTTCATATACAAGCTGGCCAATCAGTCCGTCTGTGCTGCTGACTCCTGCACCGAACATTATCGAGCCGGTTTTGCCTTCCGTAATTCTGACCTCAGCGTCCTTTTGGCCGGGCTCATCGCCGACGGGCGTTATTGTCGCCGTCTCGGCGTAAACATCCTGCTTGATATACTTTTCAAGATCGCCTTCTCCGTCGCCTCTTGCGATATCAGCGTTGTACCATTGGCCTGGCTTGAATTCCACCGCGTCCAGAACGCGTCTGACAACCTTGTCCTGAACGGCTCTGTTGCCGGAAATATTTATATGCCCAATACGAAAACGCGAGCCTTCTGTTATATCAAAATGAGCTATAATTTTGTCTGAGCCGGAAAACTTCCTGACTGATTCGACCTTGACATTTATGAAACCTACCTGCCTATAGGCCTTGAGGATTTCATCTCTGTCGTAATCGGCCTTTTCGTTACTGTAAAATTGTCCGACGCAGAGCCGAAGCGTGCTCATAAGATTTGCGTCGCTTAAAAATTCGTTGCCTGCAAACTCGATTTTTTCAACATTGTACTGTTTGCCTTCGACGATTTGGTAAACAAGTTCAACGCTCTTATTATTCCTGGCAAAAATCGCTTCAGTCGTCACCTGCGTATCAAGATACCCCCTTTTGTCGTAGGCTTTCTGCAGATTTACAACATCATCGTCGAAAACCTGCCTCTGGAAGTAGTTCTGGAAAATTCCGAAATCTCTCGGTTTACTTTTAACTACTTTTTTAAGCTCCTTGCTTTTCAGAGCATTGTTTCCCTCGAACCGGTTTTTTTTAATTTTAACTCTGGTCCCGCTTTTAATAGTATAATGCAGTCTGCCCTGTTCAATTCCGGAATCATCGAAAGTAACTTTGGCATACGGGTAGCCTTTTTTATTGAAATACTTGACAAGTTTTTCGGCACCAGCCTGAGCGGTAAGCTTATCGAGATAATCACCTCTGGCAAAACCGATTTCTTCAGCCATTTTTTTGGTAAGAATATTTTTCTCTCCGCCAAAGGTTATCTGGCGAACTACGGTTTTCTCTTTTACTACAAAAATAAGCCTGACCTTTTCACCGGCCGGCTCAATACTATAATATGCCAGTTCAACGCCGTTTATCGCAGCAACTCTGCTAACATCTTCCCGTACGGCGGCATCATCAAAAAGCTGCCCTGCCCTGCTCCTTACCATAGAAAGAATTTTTTCGTTGCTGATATAGACATTTCCCGCGACTTCGATGCTATCGATAACCCTGCCCTGATAATCTGCGGGATTAACCGCCTCGGCACGGAGAAAGCTGCCAAAAGACAAAAGGCTTACTATGATAAAAGCAGAAAGATACAGCATCTTTCCGTTTTGAATACAGGACTTGAAAATCCGCATAAAATCCCTTTCCTGCAAAATATTTTAAAAAACAAATCTCATCAGAACGGCTCCTGCGCTCTGGCACGATTGTTAAACCGCGTACTGGTGCCGTTAAAGGTCAATTCCACCGTATCAGTCGGACCATTTCGCTGCTTGGCAATTATTACCTCGGCAGAATTTGAATTTTCATAATCCATCTCGCCTCTGTGATAGTAATCCTCGCGATGCAGCAAAATGACAACATCGGCATCCTGTTCAATACTACCGCTTTCCCGAAGGTCGCTCATACGCGGCCTGTGCCCTTCTCTGCCTTCTGGAGAGCGGTTAAGCTGGCTTAAAACGACAACCGGAACATCAAGCTCTCTGGCCAGAGCTTTTAAATATCTGCTCATCTCGCTAACTTCCTGCTGGCGGGACTCAACCCTGCCGCCGCTGGTCATAAGCTGAAGATAATCAATAAAAATACATTTTATATCGTACTGAGCCTTGAGCCTTCTCGCCTTTCCTCTAAGTTCGAGCGGCGTTATGCCGGGACTGTCATCGACGAATATCGGCTTGCCGCTCAACTCGCTGGCGGCGTGTACAAGCTCCTGATACTGTTCGTCTCTGAGCAGCCCTTTCCTGACAAGCTGAGAATCCATCACCGCGCGACTGCAAAGCATTCTTTCGGCAAGCTGCTGCTTGCCCATTTCAAGCGAGAAAATTACGACAGGCATCTCGTTATCTGCGCCGATATGCTCGGCAATATTCATCGCAAAACTTGTTTTTCCCATACTGGGCCTGCCGGCTATAATAATCATTTCTCCGTTCTGCAGGCCGCAGGTCAAATCGTCAAGCTCGGTAAATCCCGTCGGAAGACCGGTTACATGATGCCCCTCTCTTTTGTCTATTGCCTCAAAAGCCTGAGTAAGAAGGTCCTTAATCGCAACGGCAGAGCCGGTAATTTTCTTTTCGGTAACGCTGAATATTTTTTGTTCTGCCCTATCGAGTTTGTCGGGAACATCGCCGGTCGTTTCAAAAGCCTCTGTCATTACTTCGCCTGCCGCGGCGATAAGCTCTCTTAAAAGCTGCTTTTCCTGAACTATCAGAGCATAGTGCTCAATGTTCGCGCTGGAAGGGACGGATTCGGCAATTTTCATAAGATATTCGGCGCCGCCAACCTCATCTATCTGATTTCTCTTCTTCAGCTCATCACGAAGCAGCACGAGGTCGAAATTATTGCCGGTTTTTTCCCAAAGATGAACGATAGCATTGAACATCATCTGGTGTTCAAGACGATAGAAAGCCTCTGTTCGGAGCCTCTGAATAACAAGACCGATACACTCCGGGTCGAGTATCATCGACCCAAGCACGGCAGCTTCAGCCTCGAGCGATTCAGGCATAGTTCTTCCAGAAACGAGTTCGGCGTTTACCGAAGGAGCTGCCTTTTCGCCGGGTCTGGCTTTTCTATTGCGAGTTTGTTTGACTGGTTGATTCATCAGCAGCTTCAGCAATCTGTCCTTCCGGGACTACTGTAACTTTTACCACAGCGATTATATCTGCTGCAAATTTAATTCTGACATCAAACTGTCCAACTTCTTTAATGTGGCCGTCGAGACGAACAAACTTATCGGGAACCTCAAATCCCTGGGCTCTGAGATTTTCGGCAATCTGGCTTTCGGTAACTGAGCCGAACAGATGCCCGCGTTCGTTGACATTTGCGGCAATAACGACTTCGGCGCCATCGACCGCCTCGGAGGCTTTCTTGAGCTGAGCAAAGACAAGTTCTCTTTTCTCAGACCTTTTGGCTCTCTCTTCGGCCATATCCTTTATTTTTTTCTCGGTCGGCTCGACAGCAATTCTCTGTGGGATAAGATAATTTCGAGCATATCCTTCCTTAACCTCTACAACATCGCCATACCAGCCGAGCGACTCAACATCTTCACATAGTAAAACCTTCATACTAATATCTCCATTACCTTCTCTATTGTGGGTTTAAGCCTGTAATTAACTTGTAAACGGCAGCAGTCCGATGAACCGTGCCCGTTTTATCGCCAGCTGGACTTTTCTCTGACAGCCGGCACAATTACCGCTTCTTTTTCTCGAGAAAATTTTCCCTCGGTGCGTAAGCAGCTTGCTGAGCACCTCAAGATCCTTATAGTCAACATACTTTGTCTTTGACCTGCAAAATCTGCATTGATTCTGCTCTCGAACATTGTCTTTGCGTTTTTTTCGCCTGTTTGTGTTTGTCTTGCTTTTTTTAAAGCCTTGCGATCTCACTGAAAGCTTCTCCTAAAATTTATATTAACTGTATTTATCTTTAACTCAAAACGGAATATCATCACTGCCGCCGTGCTGTTCGGCTGAACCATAATCATCGGCAGGCGACTGGTTTTCATCGCCGCCCGAAGAGACGCGTTCGCCACTGCCGCCGGCAGAAATAAACTGGAAGTTTTCCACCGTAACGCGCAGTTTACTGCGTTTTACGCCGTCCTTACCCGTCCAACTGTCAAAAGTAAGCCTGCCCTCAACCATTAAAGGTCTGCCCTTTTTGCAGTATTTATTTATCGTCTCGGCGGGTTTACCGAACACCCGGCAGTCAACAAAACAAACTTCTTCCCGCTGCTGGCCGTCCTGGCCTTTCCATTGCCGATTCGTCGCTATGCCAAAATCCACCACCGCCGTCTGGCTGGGCAGATAAGACAACTGCGGGTCCCTTGTAAGGTTGCCCACCAAAATAACTTTATTAAAATTTGCCATTTTTTCCCTCGCGATCCAAAAATCCTTTTAGCCTAATCTTCCTGAATTTCAGTATCTGTTTCTTCGTTTTCTTCTTCAATTTCATCAATATCTATCTGGCCGATACCGTCTTTCTCGGCCTGAAGCTTAGCTTGAGCTTTCGCTTCTGCCTGAGCATCAGCCTTCGCCTGAACTTGAGCCTGAACCTGTTTGTCGACCATCATTACGGGGGTGTCTTTTTCCATATCTTCCTTTGTAATATGGTCTCCGCGAAGAATGATAATCCTGACGATTCTTTCCGAAAGCTGCATATCTCTCTCGATAGCAGATATACTGCCGGAGGGGCTGTTGAAGTAAACGAGGATATAAGTGCCTCTCTTTTTGCCTTCAATTTCATAGGCAAGAGGCCTGTCGTCCCATTTGCGCATACTCAGTATTTCAGCTTCCCCGCGGTCAAATATCTTCTTAATATGCTCATTTATGCCTTCCCAGTCTGCCGCTGCCTCGCCGGAATCAACGAGAATCATCGCTTCATACAACCTTTTTACGGTTTCCAAATTAATATCTCCTAAATAAAATCTTTAGTCTTTATCTTTTGTATTTTCTTTACTTCCGCCGTTTTCGCTCGGCGACATCTTTTTGTTAAACCTGTTCATCGCGGCTTCAATGCCCTGCCTTATCCATACCATCACAGCTTCGGCGGCTTCTGATATGGCCTTTTCGAGCAGTTCCCTTTGAGCCGGGTCAGGTCTCGAAAGGACAAAATCTCTGCCGGTCATCTGTCCTTTGCTGCCTATTCCGAGCCGAAGCCTGCCGAATTTATCCGTCGCCAGCTTTTCGACAATGTCTGCCAGGCCGTTATGACTGCCCG
The DNA here is from genome assembly GCA_028712345.1 of Phycisphaerae bacterium. GTDB lineage: Bacteria > Planctomycetota > Phycisphaerae > Sedimentisphaerales > UBA12454 > GWC2-45-44. The sequence continues at coordinate 11,996 of JAQTQF010000009.1, forward strand.
CCGAACCGGACGGACGCAGCCTTATCATACCGGTATCGATGGCAAGGTCATCGGTTATTACTAATATATTCGCCGGTTCAATTTTATAAAAATTCGAGACATCGGCGATTACCCTGCCGCTGTTGTTCATAAACAGCATCGGTTTAAGCAATATTAACTTTTTATCTTCAAAAATCGTCTGCCCAAAGCAAGCGTCAAACTTTTCCTTGTTCAGCTCCACTTCAAGCTTTCCGGCAAGCAGGTCTATGGTTTCAAACCCGACATTATGGCGGGTCCGACAATATTCCCGCCCCGGGTTTCCAAGTCCTGCTATTAATCTAATGTCATTCATCAAAAAACTTCACGGCAAAGGAATCCAATCCGCTACTTTTCTTCGGATTCTTCACCCTCTTTCTGTTTTCGCTCAGTAATAACTTCCGGTGAAGCAGCTTCCTGGTCTGCTGCAGGAACCTCTTCTTCAGCAGCAGCGGCTATCGGCTCATGACAGGCTATCAGCAGAGCTTCCGGAGGAGTTAAAAGCTTGATACCAGCAGGCAGAACTACATCAGAAGCATGAATAGATTCGCCAACCTTGAGAGCCTTGACCGAAACATCAATCGCCTCGGGTATTTCAGTGACGGCACATTCTATTTCAAGTTGATCGAGATGCACTTCAAGCACTCCGCCTTCCTGTGCACCGGCAGGAATACCCTTATAGTTGATAGCAACTTCAACCTTAACTCTTTCGCTCAAATCGACCCGAACGAAATCGGCGTGAATAATTTTTTTGCCAAGATGGTCGTACTGAACATCCTTGAGCAGCATTTTTTCTTTTTTTGAGCCGATTTGCAGGTCATAAAGTCTTTGCCCATGACCAAGACCTTCGGCAAATTCGTGCGCGTCGAGAACTATCGATTCCGGCGTTTGCTTGTGACCATAGATAACGGCAGGAACCTTATTCTGCTTTCGCAGTTTTACCGCACCTCTCGAACCAATTTCTTTTCTCATTTCTGCTTTGAGAACCAATTCTTTTGATGTCATATTTTACCTCTTTTAAAGTTTACTTAAACTTTCAGTTAATTAAACATTGAACTTATCGATTCGTTTCTGTGTATTCTTTTAATCGCTTCTCCAAGGATTTCCGAAACCGTCAGAATCTTGAGATTTTTAAGTTTTTTGGCGTCTTCGTTCAGCGGAACAGTATCGGTAACAACTAATTCATCAATCGGAGCCTCGGCAATTCGCTCCACTGCCGCCCCGCAAAGTATCCCGTGAGTCGCTCCGACAAAGACCTGTTTTGCGCCGCGTTCTTTCACTATTTTCGCCGCGGTGCATATTGTCCCTGCCGTCGAAATAATATCGTCGCACATAAGGACATTTCGTCCTTCCACATTTCCGATAATTTCGCAGGCCTGAACGACATTGGCGCTGATTCTTCTTTTGTGAATAATTGCCAAGTCGCCGTTAAGGTTGTTAACATATCTGGCCGCCCTTTTTATATTCCCAACATCCGGCGAAACAATCGTCAGGTTCTCAAGCTTTTTATTTTTAAAATGCTTTGTTAAAACCGGTTCTGCAAACAGATGATCTACCGGTATATCGAAAAATCCCTGTAATTGTGCCGCGTGCAGGTCCATCGCCAGTATTCTGTCGGCCCCTGCCGTTCTAATCAGATTTGAAACAAGTTTTGCGGTTATAGGCACTCTGCCTTCGTCTTTCCTGTCCTGTCTTGCGTACCCAAAATAAGGAATTACAACCGTAATTCTCGTCGCGCTTGCGCGTCTGAGGCAATCAATAAAAATCAGCATCTCTACGATGTTTTCGTCAACCGGCGTACATCCTGACTGCACAACAAAACAATCCTTGCCGCGAACATCGTCTTCGCACTTGATAATTTTTTCCCCGTCCGGAAATTGCTCAATCTTTGCTCCGCCGGCAGGAACGCCGAGATATTTGCATATCTTCGCCGCCAGAGCCGGATTGCTCGAACCGCTGAAAACTTTAATGTTATCACTTAAAAACATTTTTTAATTCCTTAGTTCTCATCCTTGTTAACGATGCCGCTGATTTGCCCGGCCAGCACAGTGCCATCCTTAATCGCCGAGCCTTCCTTGAAATAAACAAAAGGTCCTACTCGGCAGTTCTGCCCTATAACCACTTCGCCGTGTATATAAGTAAACGGCTCAATTACCGTATCATGCCCGATTTTTGCGCGAACATCGATCCATGTATTCTGCGGGTCAACGATCGTAACGCCGGATTGCATAAGATTGTCCTGAATCCTTCGCTGCATAATCTTTCCCGCTTCGCTGAGATCTTGACGATTATTAACTCCTATCGCATCGGCGGCGGCAACAGCCGTTACGGCAACTACTCTATGCCCAGCCGATATAATCAGATGCAGAGCGTCGGTCAGATAATATTCTTTTTTTACATTGTTCGGCGTAATTTTGCCCAACGCATCGAACAATATTTGATTTTTGAAACAATAATAGCTCGGATTAACTTCCCTTATGGTTTTTTGCTGACCCTTACAGTCGCCGTCTTCGACGATTCCCTGAATATTGCCGTAGCTGTCGCGAACTATTCTGCCATAACCGCTCGGATTATCCAGAACCGCTGTTGCGAGCGTTGCTGATGAGGCCTCTTTTTCGTGCTTGTCAACGAGAGTCCTGATAATTTCGGCACGAATCAAAGGCATATCACCGCAGATTACAAGGGTATCGCCGGTGAAATCGGCTAAATGTTCTTTGCAGCACAAAACCGCATGGCCGGTGCCCTTTTGTTCTTTCTGCTCTACCCAGACGAGATTTTTGTCGTCGCCGAACCGTTCGATTATCTGGTCTTTGCCATAGCCGACAATAACATAAGCCTTTTCAATACCAGCACTTCGGCAGGCATCGATGACATAGGCCAGCATCGGTCTGCCGCATACTTCGTGCAGAACCTTGGGCAGTTTGGTATTCATTCTGCTGCTTACGCCAGCGGCTAAAATTATCGCTACTTTTTCAGACACAACTCATCCATTTTATTAAAACTTTTAACTTTTTCAACTACCCGGCTTGGACTCGAACCAAGAATGGAGGCACCAAAAGCCTCTGTGTTACCGATTACACCACCGGGTAAATACCAATCGGTATTATTCTGTCGCGTCAAACGGTTTATATCCATTCATTCCGGCTTCGCTTACCCGCGGACAACGGTACATATTCCATCAAAATCAATATAAGTCATTCAAAATCAAACAGTTAAGATTGGTTAAAATAGCAAAAACAAAGCAAGCCCATAAATTCTCAATCTGCAATGTTAAATCTTCAACTTTACTGTTTTCACGGTGTCCGTTTTCGAGTTCGGACCGGTTGGGTCCTGTCGGAGGCCAGAATCGGCTATGCCGTGATGCGGCCGACCCTTAATATTCCTATTGTTACCCCGTTCGACAGAGGACTTGGGCGACACTATACACGCCTGCTATCGACAAAGCAAGAGATTTTTCTTGAGTAAAAGGGTGTTTTTCAGTACTGATAAGGGCGGCGAAAGTCAAAAACTAATCAAAAACACTCCGCCAGTCGGCAATTCTTTTGGCCGGCCGGACTAATTATTGTATCTTAGGCGGGTTATGCTCAATAAATTAAAACAACGGTTTATAGTTCTCGACGGGCCGGACGGCTGCGGAAAGAGTACGCAGACCACTCGTCTGGCTGAACATATTAAAAAGGCAGGCATCGAGGTTTCGGTTTTTCGCGACCCAGGCTCGACAACCATCGGCGAACAAATAAGAAGCGTTCTTCTCGATACCAAAAATTCCAAAATGTCCGACCGGACAGAGCTTCTGCTCTATATGGCCAGCCGGGCACAGCTTTGGCAGGAACAAATCGCTCCGGCACTGGCGGCGGGAAATTGCGTTCTGCTGGACCGCTGGCTTTCGAGCTCCTGCGCCTATCAGGGGTTTGCCGGCGGACTGGGAATCGCAAAGGTCCTCAACATTGCCGAGCACAGTCTTGAGCAAGTCTGGCCGGATTTGACGATTATCTTAGATGTTGACTTGGCGACTGCAAGAGAAAGAATGAATCGCGATTTCGACAGGATGGAACAAAAGGCTTCTGAATATCATAAAAATGTCCGCACAGGTTTTCTTGAACTTGCCGAGATGCGCGACGACATTATCGTACTCGATGCACAGGATGAGGTTGAACTCGTGCACAAAAGAATAGTTCGAACAATTGAAAAGTTTTTTGATTAAGTGGATGGGTGAATGAGTAGACGAGTAGATGAGTTACTCGTTTACCCTTTCACTCATCAACGCATTTACAGTATAAATTTTATGAATTTATCCGATATTTTTTGTCAGGACAGAGCCGTCAGCGGTTTGCAGCGGGCTTTCGCGGCGGGGAAGATTCCTCACGCCCAGATTTTCGCCGGTCCCGAAGGTATCGGAAAGTTTACTACCGCAAAATGCTGGGCAAAACTGCTGCTATGCGCATCGCCCGTTCCCAAAAACGGCCTTCCCGTAAGCTGCGACAAATGCCCGTCCTGCATCAGGTTTGAGGAAGGGGCGCACCCGGACTTTCATCATATATATAAGGAGCTGCTGAAGTTTTCAAAAGACGCGGCAAACAGGAAAAGAACGCCTATTGACCTGCCCATAGATGTTGTTCGGGAATTTGTTTTGGAGAAGATTTCAAGCAAATCGACGCTCTCGGCCTCAAAGGTATTCGTGATAAGCGAAGCGGAAAAACTGAAT
>JAQTQF010000198.1 GCA_028712345.1 Phycisphaerae bacterium
ATTTCATTATACTGCCGTGCTGGGGATTGCCGATAAAGTAATAGCGGCTGTCAAGGCGGGTAAGATTAGGCGGTTCTTCTTCATTGGCGGCTGCGACGGGGCAAAGCCGGGCAGAAATTACTTTACGAAAATCGCCGAGCTTGTTCCGGATGACTGCGTGATACTCACCGCGGCGTGCGGAAAGTATCGTTTCAATTACAAAGATTTCGGTACAATTGACGGGATACCGCGATTGATTGACACGGGTCAATGCAACGACTGTTATTCTGCGATAAAAATCGCAACGGCTCTTGCCGGAGCGTTTAATTGCGGCGTGAATGATTTGCCTCTTTCGTTTGTCGTGTCCTGGTATGAACAAAAGGCTGTGGCGATTCTGCTGACTCTGCTTCATCTTGGCGTAAAAAATATAAGGCTCGGACCATCGCTGCCGGCGTTTGTAAGCCAGAATGTATTAAAGATTCTCGTAAATAACTATAATATCAAGCCGATTGGCGAGGCTGAAAAAGATATGGCGGAAATGTTGGGATAACGATATTAGATTCTTCGTCCGCCTTCGGCGGACTCAGAATGACAGGTTTTTCAACAGAGCAAGGCAATGATGAAGAGTCTGGATTCCCGCTCCGCCAGAGGCGGATAAATTTCGCGGGAATGACAGGGAAACGCGGGAATGGCAAGAGCAGCGTTGTCAATTTAAGAATCGTTAATGGAGATACCAAATGAAAGACGGCGGAAAAAATACTGTTCTGCGGGCCTGCGTCGCGAAGGCTGTTGACCTTGCCGGTCTGGTTGATTACGGGGCCGATTCGATAGTCAGCAAAACAATAATCGACAAATCAGTCGGCACAATTACGATTTTCGCTTTCGATGCCGGACAGGGCTTGAGTGAACATCAGACACCTTACGATGCCTTTGTTCAGATAGTTGACGGGACAGGAATTATAATAATTGACGGCGAAGAGATTGCAGCGGGAACGGGCAGCATAATAATTATGCCGGCCAATATTCCGCACGCCGTTCGAGCTAAAGAAAAATTCAAAATGCTTTTGACAATGATAAGGGCATAAAATGGTTTTGCGAAATATAGTAAAAATCGACGAAGACAAATGCAACGGCTGCGGCCAATGCGTCGAGGCCTGCGCTGAAGGCGCGATAAAACTTATCAACGGCAAGGCGAAGCTGATTAGCGAAACATACTGTGACGGACTCGGCGCCTGCATCGGGCATTGCCCGCAGGACGCGATAACCGTTGAAAAAAGAGAATGCAATGAATTTGACGAAAAGGAAGTAAAAAAACATCTCGAAAGCGAAAAGAAACCTTGGCCGCAGCAGCACGCCGAAGGATTTGTCTGCCCCGGTATGGCAGCTCGACAATTCGGCAAAAAGGATTCCGCCTCCGGCGATGTAACTTCGCAATTGGCTCACTGGCCTGTTCAGCTTAAACTGGTTTCGGTCAATGCGCCGTTTTTGAAAGACGCTGATTTGCTGCTGACGGCCGACTGCGTGCCTTTTGCTATGGGCGATTTTCACAGCAGACTGCTGAAGGGACACAGCGTTATCATAGGCTGTCCGAAACTCGATGATGTAAGTTTCTATACCGAAAAACTTACTCAGATATTGAACAGCAATGACTTTAAGAGTCTTTCCGTTGTGCATATGGAAGTGCCCTGCTGTTTCGGATTGACGCGGATTGTCCAGCAGGCAATCGCAAACAGCGGCAAGGCCTTGAGTTTTGAAGATATAACCATCAGTCTCGATGGAAAAATAAAAAAGACGGAAATTATTGAAACAGTGTAAGGACGATAATAATGATTGATTTTTTGCACTCGTTCTGGTTTCAGCTCGGCAAGATGAGTCCGTACCTTTTGTTCGGCTTTGCTGTGGCCGGGGCGTTGAGAGTTTTGATTCCGACAAGTTTCGTGGAAAAACATCTCGGTGGAAAGGGTATTTGGCCTATAATCAAGTCTTCGCTTTTCGGCGTGCCCCTGCCGTTGTGCAGTTGCGGGGTGATACCGGTGGCAATGTCGCTGAGAAAACGCGGCGCAGGCAAAGGCGCGACGATAGCATTTTTATTAAGCACACCTCAGACGGGGGTTGACAGTCTTTTTGTAACCTTCTCGCTTATGGGAATCGTTTTTACAATCTTTCGTCCCGTTATCGCTTTGATTACCGGCGTTATCGGCGGAGCTGCGGTGGATTTGCTCGATAAAAAAAACGAAATAATCACAGGCGCAATCGATGATGACGATTCGGCGGAACAGAAAAATAAATTTTTAACCGGTATTCGGCACGGGTTTTTCGTTTTGCCCCGCGATATCGGAACGGCGATGTTAATCGGCCTGCTAATAGCCGCGTTTATTTCAGTTATCGTGCCGGACGATTTTTTTGCCGAGAAAATCGGTACGGGTCTTGGCGCTATGATTTTGATGATGTTTATGGGTATTCCCGTTTATGTCTGCGCGACGGCATCGGTGCCGATAGCGGCAGCGATGATTATCAAAGGCCTCACACCCGGAGCAGCATTTGTATTTTTAATGACAGGTCCTGCGACAAATGCCGCGACTTTCGTAACTATATGGAAAATACTCGGCAATCGCACGGCAATAATATATATACTGACTGTTGCCGTTTGCGCATTGTCGGGTGGCTTTCTGCTGGATGCGATGTTTACGGGGCTGGGAGAAAACATTCGAGGGCATTATCATAGTATGGCAGCAACGCCGCTCGAACATATCAGCGCGGTGATACTGCTTGCGGTATTGGCGTTTGGGATTTACAAAAAACACGGGAAGCGATGAATTTCATCCGCACAATTCGAGGCTATGGTGCATAAGGACTTTTCTTGTCGTGGTGATGATGATGATATGAGGCGGCTGCTATAGGTATCGCAACCCACCAAATCGGAAATGGTTTGCCTCCGCAAATATCCATAGGATAAATTTCCTCAACATCGTATCTTAGTGCCTGACAGACACTTCTCGGACAGGGCCATTGAATCATCAGGCAGTTGTTCTGTAATTCATAGGTTCTGGCGGCGGCAAGATAAATACTCGCGACCGGATTGACTACGCTCTGCTCACAGGCTACCGCTGCACAGGCAGATGCAATTTGAGCGGCGTTTACGACTTCCGATTGTGCCCAGTACGGCAGACCGATGGGGTCTTTTTCTTCCATCGGACTCGGAATCAGATGAATTTCCTTAACAAAGGCTTCCAGTTCCATTCCCAATCCGTTCATATCAACCGGCACGGCATTGGCATCGGTTTTATATGTCCCGAACTCGTAACGATACTCCTGCACCATATCGTCCATTTTGGTAGAGGCCACAAAAACCATCGCATTTACATAAATATCTTCCGCATTGGTTTCCAAAACATAGGGATCGAAAAGATATACCGAGGCAATCCGGCATTTGACATAGCCATAACCTTCAATCTGCTGGGCAGCTTTAACCATAAAGGGGTCGGAAATTGCCCGGACAGCTACAAGGTCGCCGAGTTCGTCAGTCTTAACTTTAATTGAAGTTACGGTAAATTTGAGTTCGTTCGGCAGGGAATAATGATTGAATATGCCGAGGTTAAATCTGGATGTCCATGTCTTGCCGACTTCGTTGACGGCCTTGCCGTCAAGCGTCTTTATACACTCGTTGTTCATTTTCTGCAGATGTACCAGGTCATCGTCAACGGCTGTCATATAACGCAGGTCGGTCAAATCGTAATTTATTTCGCCGGCATTGGGATATTTCCGGGCTGCATCTTCGTTCTGAAACTTAAACTCCGTCGTTAGAAGATTATAATGTGTTTCCTGTTTGTTCTGCGGAGCGGTGGTAATCATAAACCACGGCTCGGCCTGATGGCGATACTGCTTGCTCTCGCTTCCCCTTTTAGCGGAATATTCGACGGTAGAAACAAGCTTGAAATAATCTGTCCTCTGTTGGAGGTTCTGCTGCTCGGCTGCGCGCAACATCTGC
>JAQTQF010000010.1 GCA_028712345.1 Phycisphaerae bacterium
GGTTCAAAATGACTAAGATAATATTAGCCTGTGCGGTATTGATAATAGCTGCCGGATGCGATGTTGCATCGATATCCTCTTCAAAGCCGGATTAATGCTACATCGATAAACAAAAACTATCCTCTGCCGAGGTGGTTGCATTTATCGAATTATACAATGAATCTGAGTATACAGGTATACAGGTTGAGGCTGCCGATGAACTGTATCACGCGATAATGAAAAAACAGCTCTTCACTATTACCCTCGTAAAGCAGGACGCGCCTGCATGGAAAAGCGTCAATTATCAACCCGGCTCAAAACTTACGCTTGAACAGCTCTACTCTCTTCAGCAGTCGCTAAACGCAAAAGCGGTGCTGCTCGGTGTCGTAACGGATTTCAAACCCTATCCCCATTTGTCGATTGCTATGAAAATTGAGATGATTGACCTCAATCACGGTCAGACAATATGGGCAGCAGAGCAGATATGGGATTCTGCCGACAAAAATCTCGAACTGCGGGTTAAAAAATACATTCAGACCCAGATGAGAACCGACAGAACCGCTGACAGGAATAAATTAACTTTCATAAGCACCAAAGACTTTATAAAATTCCTCTGCTACGAACTGGCCGAAACGATGAAAATAAATTAAGGATTACAGGAACTATTATATAGAAAACCCTATTTCGTCCGGATAATATCAAAACTTTAAAATATTTTAAAAAAATATTAAGTTTTCCTGAAACCAGGCGATAATAGCGATGACAGGGAACAAGAAAAATAAAGGCTTGAACCGAAATGATAGAAAAAATAAACAATAATCCGATACAGCAATTCATCAAACCTGTTCAGCCCGATGCGCAGAATAAGACACCAAATGACATAACTTCCGAATCGGCAAGTGCTTCGGTGAGTTGCGATAAATTGATAGCCCAGGCACAGAAAATGAATACAGAAAACACTCAGGCCGTCCAAAACGCCCTAAAACTTTTGCTCTCAGGCCAGTTGGACACACCCGAAAACATAAAAAAAGCGGCGGAAAACATCCTGAAATTTGGAATATAAAATATAGTTCACCACGGAAGGTGAATCACGATGGAAGGAGTCCTGATACCTCGGCGAGGAATAGATTTTAGACCCCCCTTCAATCCCTAACCTCGCCGTTTTTTTATATTTCCGGATTGAATACTATGAACCTTCTGATTAAATGCCCAAGCTGCTGCAGAAACTTTGCCGCTGATGGAACCGTCGCCGACAAAAGAGTCAAATGCACCCTTTGCGGCAGATTGTTCAAAGTCCCAAACACAAACGAGTACGGTAAAGCCGAAAAAATTATAAACTCTTCCAAAACCACCCTCTATGTCGACCAAAAAGGTCAAATATTCGGATAGTTTTTGTGCCGGTTTTTTTTCTTGACAGCTCCGCCAAAATATTTAACCATACCAGCCGTGTAATTAAGACTGTTGTGTATAGCGTAATGATTACTTTTTTGAAGGAGTAAGTTATGAGCCGTACAAAATTAGTTTTAGTTCTTGCCTTTGTTGTCGGGTGGTATTGTTCTGATGCAATTGCAGTCGCCCCCCTTGGTCCTCCAGTATCGAATCTCGGAAAAGGTCAGTCCTCCATCGGCATCGCTTATACATACAGCAGAATGGACCTTGATTTCGACAGCGGAAGTTCTCCCGGAGGCGGACCGGCTTTCACTTTAGATGCCATTAGAAGCCACGGCATATTCGTTGATTTCGCCCGTGGTTTCGGTGAAAGATGGGAAGCCTTTATCAGAGTCGGTGCAGGAAGTACGAGAGCAACCGACAGTGTCGGCTCTTCGGCGATACATATGCACGACCCTGACAGGGGCTATGCGGTGGGCTTTGGAACAAAATGGACTTTCTACCAACCTCAGCCTAATCTTAAGTTCGGCAGCATCTTTCAGATACTATGGACAAAGATTAAAGGCGACGCAATGATAGCCGGCAACAGTTGGGATACGGACACCGATATGACCGAAATGCAAATCGCAATAGGTCCGGAATACAGGTTTAACGACAGGTTCTCATTATACGGCGGAGCTTTCTTTAATATCGTTGACGGCAAGTTCGATGCCAAACGAAGAAATGCTGCTGCTTCAATTTCATACGATATAGACAGCGGCGCCGTTGCAGGCGGGTTCCTTGGCTCTTCGGTCAAAATCAACGACAATACAGATTTGAACCTTGAATGGCAGCATACATCTGCCCTGGATTTGATCGGCGTAAAACTTGTCTTCGGGTTCTAACTTAGAATCAGAGAGTAAAAATATAAACCCAAAAAAGCCGCCGAGCCCGATTTTTCACCGTTTTAGCACTTTGAATAGGAGCATTTTAAGGGTAGCCGTAAAGTGAGCTGTAAGTATAATTACAGAAAGCTCCAGGCAGAACCTCAGACCCAGCCTATAATACATATGTTTTTCTAAGTCTCTGTATAGACGGCGGATAGCGGCTATCTCGGCAATAAAACCAAACGCCTTAATATAACACTTGCAAAATCAAGATGTTATGTTAAAATGTGGCTATGAGAAAAGAAAATTACAGAACCAGGCCTGAGTCTGGTTACTAAGTAAAACATCGAATTCTTCGGTCCCGGTCTGTCGGTTCTGACAGCAAAAAATCTTCAAATTTGTTGATGCAGGCTTGTCTTTCAGACTGACCAAAATAATGGATAAATATATGCTGTAATTATTTTTGGAGGTTCAGATATGAAAACTTTAACCCTCAGTGAACAGAAAATAGCTGATTTGTTCGACAACAAGATAACCGCTGCCCAGTGGACCAACTGGAAGTGGCAACTGGCTCACAGTATCAGGGACATTGATACCATTGAGAAACTCCTGAATGTGGAATTTTCTCAAAATGACAGGGAAAAAATTATCAAAACTGCCGAGAAATTTCCGATATCCGTAACGCCATACTATTTATCTCTTATCGATACATCAGATATGGAAAACGACCCTGTTTACAAACAGGCGATTCCTTCCGTCAGTGAGTTAATTACCAGTAAATCGGAAATGTCTGACCCGCTTGCAGAGGATAAAGACAGTCCCGTTGGTGGAATTACACACAGGTATCCTGACAGAGTACTTCTATTGGCCAGCAATGTATGTTCAATGTACTGTCGACACTGCACGAGAAAACGCAGGGTTGGGGATGTCGACTATATACCTGACAAAAAAACTATTGAGCGGGCAATTGATTATATAAAAAATACGCCGAAAGTTCGCGATGTACTGCTTTCCGGAGGAGACCCTTTTTTACTGCCTGATGATTATCTCGACTGGATACTCAGCAAACTGGATAAAATCGAGCATGTCGAGGTAGTCAGAATCGGTACAAGAACACCGGTTGTCTTGCCTTACCGCATAACAGATGAGCTGATCGAAATGTTAAAGACACATCAGCCTTTATGGATAAATACGCATTTTAATCATCCGCGCGAAATAACAAGCTCATCGCGTATGGCTCTGCGAAAACTGGCTGACGGCGGTTTCCCGCTGGGCAATCAATCGGTGCTGCTGGCAGGAGTCAATGACTGCCCGCGAATAATGAAAAAGCTGATGCATAAGTTGGTTCAAAATCGTGTCAGGCCTTATTATCTCTATCAGTGCGACCTTTCGGAAGGGCTGGCACATTTTCGCACGCCTGTCGGCAAAGGCATCGAGATTGTCGAAAGCCTGATAGGTCATACCAGCGGATTTGCCGTGCCGACATATGTTATAGATGCTCCCGGCGGTGGCGGCAAGATTCCGGTTATGCCAAATTATCTTATTTCGTGGTCAACAAACAAGGTCGTCCTGCGAAATTATGAGGGGGTTATAACTACATATAAAGAGCCGGATTCATATGAACCGATATTTTGCGACCGCAATTGCGATGATTGTCGGCTGCATCTGAAACTCGATGATGCTGATGAATATAAAGCTATGGGGATAGGTAAGCTGCTGGCTGATTTCGATAAGACTATATCGCTTACCCCGGCAAATAATGAAAGGCACAGTAGGAGAAACCTCTAATGGCAGTTATAGATTATTTGATTTTTGCAGTTTATATGATTGGCGTACTGGCAATCGGTTATTACCATTTCAAAAAAAATAAAAGTGCCGAGGACTACTATGTCGGAAGCAGAAATGTCAAGTCCCATCATGTCGGACTTTCTATTGTAGCTACCGATGTCGGCGGGGGATTTTCGATTGGACTGGGCGGATTGGGTTTTGTAATGGGGCTTGCAGGCAGTTGGCTCTTGTTCACCGGACTAGTCGGTGCGTGGCTGACAGCTGTTCTGATTATACCTAAGATAAAAAAGATTGACCAGAAACACGATATGTACACCTATCCAGACTTTTTAAGGCATCGCTACAATGATAAAGTTGCGCTGGTGGCTGCAATCATATCCGGTATAGGCTATATGGGTTTTACTGGGGCTCAAATCCTTGCCGGTGCCAAGCTGGCCTCAGCTACGATGATAACAAAAGCACCGTTCGGGATACATCCATTGCAGTTTTCTCTGTATATCATAGCTACCGTTACTGTTGCTTACACGGTTATCGGCGGACTTAAAGCCGTTATCTATACCGACAGTGTTCAGTGGGCGACACTACTTTTCGGGCTGTTGTTTGTAACTGTTCCGGTTACACTTTACAAGGTAGGCGGATTTTCGGGGCTAAGAGAAAAACTGCCGCCGGAATTTTTCACACTTACCAATGTCGATGGTATTACTGTAATAAACTGGATGATTACTATAATACCTATTTGGCTGATTGGTATGACATTGTATCAGAGAATGTATGCGTGCAGGAACACAAAGGAAGCAAAACGGGCATGGTTTATTGCAGGGCTCTTCGAATATCCGGTGATGGCTTTTACAGGTGTCTTTTTGGGTATGTGTGCAAGGGTAATTTTCCCGCAAGCTGAGTCCGAGATGGCAATGCCGATGCTCATAAGGGATATTCTTCCGGCCGGAGTTACGGGTATTGTCATAGCGGCTTATTTTTCAGCAATTATGTCAACCGCTGATAGCTGCCTAATGGCAGCATCGGGAAATATTGTCAACGATGTTCTTCAGAGATATATATTCAAAAATTCCGGCGTAAAAACCATAATGGCTCTTTCGCAAATCGTTACGCTTATTATAGGAGTCGCAGCAATTATTATAGCAAGCAGTTTCCAACAGGTGCTCGGGGCGATTCTTTATGCCTATGCGTTTATGGTATCCGGGCTTTTTATTCCGACATTGGGCGCGTATTTCTGGAAAAAAAGCAGCTCCAGTGCGGCATTATGGGCAATGCTCGGCGGCGGAGGGTTGACGCTTTTATTACTGACCAATACGGTAACGCTTCCGCAACGACTTGCCAAAATCGGGATCAGTGAATCTTTTTACGGAATGTTTTTTTCAGCAATTATTTTTGTCCCACTGTCTTTGCTGAGGCCTGACCGTGAAATAACAGAAACGGCTAAAGAGGTAAAGTATGTCTGACAAAATTGAAACAATGGGGAATTCCGTCATTCAGCACGGCCCCGAAAATAGCAGAATATACCTAATGAAAGTTGGCGGAGCTGATGTGCCTGAGATAGTCGGCAAACTCGAAAAACTGGCACAGAAAAAATCTTACAGCAAGATATTCGCCAAAGTGCCTTTGCAGTTAAAGCCTTTTTTTCGGGAGGAGGACTATAAGGCCGAGGCGATGGTGCCGGGTTTTTATCAGGGCAGAGACGAGGCGGTGTTTCTGGCAAAGTTTCTGTCGAAGGAAAGGGAGCTTGAACCAAAAACAGATGAGATTTCAGCCAACCTTACCATCGCAAGGTCTAAAGCCAAGCAGCGGACAGATACCGACATTAAAAGTTTTCGTATAAAAAAAGCGGAACCGGGAGATGCTGAAAATATCAGCGGTGTTTTCAAAAGGGTTTTTGAAACATATCCTTTTCCGGTTCACGATGTTGGATATATAAAGGATACAATGCGAGGTCATATCTGTTATTTTTGTGCTGTTGAGAAAGACACGAAAAAAATAGCTGCCGTTTCTTCGGCGGAGATTGACGCAACGGAAAAAAATGTTGAGATGACGGATTTTGCGACTTTGCCCGCTTATCGCGGCAATGGGTTGGCAGGAGCACTTTTGGAGAGGATGGAGTCAGAGATGGCAACTATGGGAATTAAAAAGGCTTACACAATCGCCAGAGCGCTTTCGGTGGGAGTCAATATTCTCTTTGCCAGAGCCGGGTATGAATATGCGGGAACGCTTATAAACAACACTAATATCTGCGGACAGATTGAAAGTATGAATGTCTGGCATAAATCATTTCGATAATCACATTCGAACATTCGTCTCTATAAAATTATCGAACTAAAGGTTAATAGCATAAGTCTATGTATATGTTTATGTTATCGAATAAGCAGGATATTCATAGAAGAACATAATACGCCCGACAGGACTCGAACCTGTGACCTCCGGTTTAGGAAACCGGCGCTCTATCCTGCTGAGCTACGAGCGCGACACCAAAGGCATAATCTACTGATAAAACACGGTTTTGCAAGGATTTTAAACCCAAAACAAAGCACAAATAACGCAGAAATATCAATAAAAGCCGAGTCCGCCTCTGACGGATAAACGGCCCGGCAGCGCCTCAGAGCCCAAGCGACAGCGCAGGGAGAAGCCGAGTCGCGTAAGCGGCCGGAATCGGTTTATCGTAATAATTCCGGTCGTTTATGCAGGGTTTTCGCCCCTGTGCCAAAACATAATTTCTGCAAATTTTTGTGTTACCCGCTCCCAAAACCATCCACTAAATAATTGGAACCGTTAGCTCAGGGTCTCTAAAAAGTTTATAGTGTCTCTACATCCGAATTGATTTACAAACTCCGCCGAAGGTCTTATAATGCCCCTGTGGAATATTCAGATTCAGACAACATTCGGGCCTCTCTGCAAGGCGATGAAAAGGCCTTTGAACGGCTTGTTCTCCAGTACCAGACCCGGGTCGCAGGGCTTATGTGGAGATTCAGCCGGAACCACTCTACTTGCGAAAGGCTCGTTCAGGATGTCTTCGTCGAAGTCTATCTGAGTCTTAAAACCTATAAAGCCAGGGCGCCTTTCGTTCACTGGCTCAATAAAATCGCGACAAGAGTCGGATATCGATATTGGAAGCAGCTCGAGAGACAAAAGCGGTTTGTCCCGCTCGATGATGCTGACTTTGCCGAAATAAAACAGCTGCAAAAAATCGATCCGGACGAGGCGGCGGAACTATTGCACTGCTTGCTGACCCAATTGCCAAACGCCGACAGATTAGTGCTGACTCTTGTTTACTTTGAAAATTGCACTATGAGCGAAGTTGCCCAAAGAACAGGCTGGACACGGGCCGCAACTAAAATGAGAGCCGCAAGGGCAAGAAAAAAATTAAAAAAAATCGCGGAAAAACAAAAAATCCTGGAGAAACTCGAATGGATGCAATGAAATTTATAGAAAAACTGGCTCAAAAGGCACAGGGCCAAACTGTTCCGAAATATAATGTCTCCGCCGAGGTAATGCTGAGAATTGATAATCTCCAGCAGGAAAAAGTCACTCTTTTGCCGCTCGAACTGTTCGCGGGAATAACCGCCCTCGCCGCTTCGATTGTAACTTTCTTCTCCGTTCAGGCCTGGCGATGTATCGTTGACCCGCTGATTCAGTTATTCACTCCATTTCAGGGAGTCCCATTATGGTAACAGAAGAAAACATCGTAAAAACATACCGCACAAAAAAAATGTTCCTGTGGCTTCTCTGCTGCCTCATAATCCTTGCATCTGGAATTGCAATCGGCGCCGGCGCCTCTATTCTGCTCGTCAAGCACAGAGTCATCTGGATAAGCCATAGGCCTGAAAGCGCAGCGGTCGAAGCAAAGGAAATGGCCGCCCGTTACGGCCTTAATCCCCTGCAGACCACTCAGGTCGAAGCGATTTTCACCAGAGCTCTTGAACGAAGACAACTGCGGCGGGAAGAAACCGGCAAAAAACGCGATGAGGATGCACAAATACTTACCGCAGAAATGCAGGAAACGCTAACCCCGCAGCAATTTGAAAAATGGAACAGGCATTTTCAGGAAATGAGAGAAAACTACAAAAACCGCTTCAAAAAATAACCACCGTTCTTAGCGGACGCCGCAACCGAGCCGCGTAAGCAACCGGAATAATCTCTCTTGAAATTATATGCTCCTCGATGAACTTAACAACTCCTGGCATTTTTCTCTATGTTTAATTTTGATGTATTATATTCGGAATGGTTTGGATTTGTAAAGAGAGGAAAATAATTGCCTGAATGGCGGATTTACTCGTGCCTTAACGCTATGATAGGGTCAACTCTGGCCGCGTTTATCGCAGGATACAAACCGAAAACTATACCAATGCCGACACTGATGAACAAAGGAAATATAATGCTCTTTGCCGTTATGACCGTGGGCATACCGGCAAAGTAAGTAATGATTGCGGGAATAAGAATTCCCATCGCAAGTCCCACAATTCCCCCTAAAGTCGAAAGCACTACAGTCTCTATAAGAAACTGAATTATAATCTGCCTCCGCTTTGCGCCGATTGCCCGGCGGATTCCGATTTCACGGGTTCTTTCCGTTACCGAAGCAAGCATAATGTTCATAATCCCGATTCCCCCGACCAGCAAACTTATGCTTGCGATGGAGCCTAGAACGATATTAAAAGTTCGTTTTGTTGCCTCAGCCTGTTTCAGCAGAGCCAATGGCACGCTTAGTTCATAATCTTTTTTCTTGTGAAAATCCTGAAGCATTCGCTCAATGCCCGCCGCCGTCGGTTCGACATCTTCGATATCATCAACCTGCACGATAATCTGGTGCAGTTCGACTATCTCTCTTATTCTGCTGCCGGCAGCTCTTTTCATAAAGAAATCGCCGAAACTTTTGCGCACGGTGCTCAGCGGTATATACGCATCAACCTGCTGATCCGGTATCTGGAGATTGCCTGCCTGACCTTCTTCGCTTTTTATTATTCCAACAACAATAAATGAATTTCCGCCTATCCTGATAGGCTGGCCGATGGTATTTTTGGTCGCAAGCAATTTTCTTGCCCCGAATTCTGTCAATACTGCCACATTGGCAAAATCCTCAACATCTTTTTCGCCAAAAACTCTTCCGGCCAAAACCTCTCTCGGCACCAGTTCAAACCATGCTTCCGTCGTGCCCACAATTCTAAGTTCAAGCACTTGAGCGCCGAGACGGGATTCCTTTCGTATAAGTTTAGCCGGCGCAGCTTTTTTGACATGAGGAAAAGTATCATTTATCCTCTCGTTGTCGAAGTATGTTAGTCCATATATGTTTATACGGGCGTTTTGAGTATTGGATGAATCGTCTTCAAGTGATTTGGTCGAATTAATAATTATATTATTGCTTCCGAGTTTCTGTATCTGCGTCATAGCTTCTTTGCTTGCGCCCTCTCCCACCGCAAGCATCGCGACAACGCTTCCGACTCCGAAAACTACTCCTAACATCGTAAGAAACGAACGGAGTTTATGCAGAAGCAGGTTCTCAATTCCGAGCCATATATTTCTGATAAGTTTTGATTGGTGCAGCGACATCAGTTTTGCTCGATTCTGTCGATTAGTCCGTCTTTCATATGTAATCTGTTATGAGCGAAAGCAGCAATGTCCGGCTCGTGCGTTACCATAATAATGGTTGTCCCTTCAGTGTTGAGTTTGGCCAGAAGCTCCATAATTTGAGTTCCCGTATGACTGTCAAGATTGCCAGTCGGTTCATCAGCGAGAATAATATGCGGGTCTGCCGCCAGAGAACGGGCTACCGCCACTCTCTGCATCTGTCCGCCGGAAAGCTCCGCGGGACGATGATTAAGTCTCGTTTCCAGCCCGACTCTTTCGGCAAGTTCCCTGGCTCTTTCAGCACTTTTGTGCGCATCCCATCCGAGATAATACAAAGGCAGTTCGATATTTTTCTGTACTGTCAATTGCGGAATCAGATTAAAACTCTGAAAAATGAATCCTATATATTTCAGCCGAATATCGCTCAATGCATCGTCCCGAAGTTTGCTGACATCGTGAGTTTCGAGAAAGTATTGTCCGCTGGTTGGCCTGTCCAGACAGCCGAGTATATTCATCATCGTGCTTTTTCCAGAACCGCTTGCCCCCATAACCGCCCAGAAACTTCCCTTTTCAAAGGACAAGCTAACCCCGTCAAGGGCCTTAACTTCCTCGACGCCCATTTTATATATCTTATGAATATTCTCGAATCTTACGATACCCATTATGTAGCGCCTTATTTTGCCGGACCCTCTTGCTGAGAGATGCTATGCTCCTGTCGCAATTTTTCCTTTTCCTCAGGACTCATCTGTTCGAATTTCTTTCTCATCGCTTCCCGCTGTTCGGGACTTGCGTTTTTGAATTGCCCTCTTGCTCTTTTTGGGGCTGCAGGCTGAGTCTCAGATGTTTGGTTTGAATCTTCCGACAGTTGATTTTCAGCGTCCCTGAGATTTTGAGAGATCTTTTCCTGCAGACCGTCTGAAGATTTTTCCGACAGACTTTGAGCCTGTGCCTCCGTTGCCGAAGATTTCAAAGGCGGAGTCAGCAGGACAATCTCGCCTTCTTTAAGACCGTTGAGAATATGAATTACCTTGCTGTTATCAAGTCCAAGCTCGACTGTCCTGGACTGAAATAAACTTCCATTCCAGACATATACGGTAGGGTCGTTGTTGATTCTCGTAACAGCCTGCATCGGCACATAAATTGCGTCCTTGTATTGCTGAACGATTATTTCAGCCTGACAGCTCATTCCTGTTCTCAGCGATGTGTCGTTACCGTCAATATAAATTTCCGTGCTGTAAACCTTCAGGTCCGGGTTTATCCACATACTTCGCGGGTCCGGCAAGGGTGCAATAGTTGCTATGGTGCCGTACAAGGTTTTGCCGAGCAGGGCATCGACGGTAATAATTGCCGGCAACCCTTTGCTTATTTTCTTCAGATTGGATTCGTGAACCATAACATCGGCTTTGGATGAATATCCCGCCGGAAGGTAAATCAGTTCTTCCCTTTCCTGGACCTCTCTGCCGACATCCAGCGGCTCAACAGGATCGTGACCGCCTCTTGTACTTGTTGCGTGAATAACCTGTCCGTCGGTGGGGGCATAGATTCTTGTTTTTGCAAGCTGGTCTTCCATTTTTTGCAGTTTGTCTTTTTGCCGCTGAAACTCGGATTCTCTTGCTTTCAGCTCCGCCTTTGCCTGAATAACACTTGCATTAGCCTTGCGCTCAGTCCGCTCCATTGCCATTTCGGCTTGCGAAACATCGCTTTTCAGTTGTGCTAAATTCCGCTTGTAGGTATAATCAGCCAGAAGGTCCTTGCTCTTTTTGGCCAATTCAAGGTCCAGCTCTTTTTTCTTGGCTGCCAGCTCATCGGCCTGAAGTTCCGTCTGAGAAATATACTTTTCCTCATAGAGTTTCTGCGACCATTTGAGAGTTTCATTGGCTCGGGTTAATTCTTCCTCGGCGAGTTTAATATCTGCCTCTGACTTATCGAGCTGGTAAGGATATTCCCCACTTAGATATTTTTCGAGGTCTTGTTTGGCGAAATCAAGTGTAAGCTTTGCAAGGTCTATATCGCTTTTGGCCTGATTTTCCACAACCGCCTGGTTCTCCTTAGCGCTTATGTATGATGCTTCGGCGTTTTGAACGCTTATCTCCTGGTCGATTTTCTGGTCTGTCAGAGTGCTTGCATCGAGTTCGATGAGCAAGTCTCCTTTTTTAACCCGCGTCCCTTCGGGAATCACATAAATAATCGTTGTTCTTCCTTCAACTTCACTTTTAATAACGGCTTGTTCTCTTGCCCTCACCGTTCCAGAGACAACAAAGCTTATAGATAGCGGGCCTCGCTTGACCTTATATGTCGGGCCGTTGATATCAGAGCCGCTTTTACCTTTCCATATTTGTCCAGCTGTGAGCAGCATTATTAGGATGACGACAGCGGCACCGCTTATTGCATATATCTTATTAGTTTTGGACATTTTGATTTCCTCCCGGCACATATTCCTGCCACAAACCTTTCTCATCTACCCGCAAAACTCCCATATCCCGCTGAATGTTCAGCTCGGCAATTCGATAATTTACCACCGCCGCCGTCAGCGAATTCTGCGCCGATAAAAGCGCGTCCTGAGCTTCGAGCAAATCGCGAATCTGAGCCCTTCCGGCCTCAAGAAACATATTCACGCTCTTAACCCGCTTCTGGGCTACATATACCGACTTGGCCTGTATACCCATCCGCTCTCTTGCCTCGAGCAGGTCCCGTTGAGCATTTCGAATATCCGATTTTATCGAGTCTTCGAGTTGCTGAACATCACGAACGGCCTGCTCAAGAGCTATAAAACTGTTTCGATAATCGAGACTCTCTGCCGTTCTTTCAATAGGAAGGTCCAGCGTTAGTAACGCCGAAGAGACTCCTCTATCGTGTCTCATTTGTGCATTACGGCTGGTTGCATCGCCGACATCGTTTCTCCTTGCTCCGGTCTGAACCGAGCCGAAAAGCGTAAGCTCTGCGCCCAAAGCGTCCGCCGCCACGACAACCGCTCGCTGAGCATCATAAACTTTTCCATCAGTCGCTTTCAAGTCAAACCGATTAGCAAAAGCCAGCTTCACCGCGATTGGTTCTTCGATTTCAAGCGGACCTGCGTTTTTATAATCCGGCTCAAGCAGCTCGACAACAAGGTCGCTGCTTTCCTGTATCTCTGTATTAACCTGCGGCTGATTTTCATCAACGGCAAATTGACGGATAATATCCTTTGTCGGCATTACCAGTGTCTCAAGTTCATTCGGGGCAAGCTCTATCTTCGCGTCAGGCGGCAATCCCAGAAAAATCTTAAACGCATCAAGCCCTTTTTTATATGACTGCGTCGCACTTATCCATCTCTGCCGGGCGCTTAGTTCGTTCTGAACGGCCTGGTCAACTTCGATCTCCTGAATCCGGCCCGCATCGGCCAGCCTCCTGCTCCTTTGCGCCGAAGCCATCCTGCTGCGGTAATCCGCTTCGCTGTTTTTGATTGCGTCGAGACCCTGAAGAACAGAGAGATATTTATTTGCGGTATCCACCGCGAATTGTTTTTTATATTGTTCAAATGCCCAGAACGCGTAAAGGACATTTCTCTCCGCCTGCGTCAAAGGTTCAGTAACGATATGTTTTCCCGACCCTCGCAATAGCGGAATTGATACAGTCGCATCGCCTAAAAATCCCATCGAAGATGCCTGGCCAAGCGTAAACAAATTCGCCAAATCGACGGCAAAGCTCGTCCCCAACTCTACGCCGCTCTGGAGTTTTCTCGTAACTCCGGCTTCGCCGCTGTTTACCATTCCGCTTTGGGAACTTCCGCTCGTTGTATCCGTTTCAAGAAGATTCTGTACCTGCCCATTGAAGGTATTTCTAAACGCATCGCGCTCAAGTTCGAGAGCCAGAGCCTTTTGGAATATCTCTTCCTTCTTGGTTTGATAATCAAAACTGTTGTAAGCGCCAATTTGAAGCGCCTGCACAAGTGAAATTACTACCGGCTCATTGTCATCATTTACTGCAACGACTCTGTCTTCTGAAACCGCAGCCGTCGGCTTCTTTACCGGCCAATGCTCAATAGGTTTTAATTTGTCAGTCCCTAATGAAGCAGGGCTGTAAGTCGCCAGCCTCTGGCCTGCCAAAAGTCTCCTGCGGAAGGTGTCGCTCGGTTTTTCAATAGTGAATTTGCCCGTTTTTCCCGTTGCCAGCAACTGCTTTTCAGCAAGTATCTTAGCGGCTGCTTTGTCCGTATCGACCCGGTATTTGTCCGGACTGCTGCAGCCGAACTGCAAAATAAGCATGGCTAAAAAGGCGGTCAATAAATGGTTGTTTATTGTTAAGCGTTTGTATTTAAAGGAGTTATAAATTTTGAAATTCATATTTTTTCATCTTTTACGCAATATCTCTATCGTCACTTATCTACCTCAATAGTAGTAAAAAAGGGGGAGCGGTAACAAGGAAAATGCGTTAATTTGCGGAAATTTGGCAATTTTGGTAAGTTTTAACCGCGGATGACGCGGATTTTCACGGATTTTTTTAGACACGGATTAACGCTGTTGTTTTTACTGATAACTGACCTGACCTGTCCTGAGCGAAGTCGAAGGATAACTAAATTACTGCTTTTCTACAGAGCATACCGGACACCTTTAACCCCTCTAAATCCCTGTTAAGAAATTAGTATGGTGTCCCCGGATTTCTCCGCGGGTTAGTTATTTTCCGTCTGTCATCTTGCATGGCAGGGTTTATCCGCCATAGGCAGGGTTCGTGGTATCGGACACCTTTAATTCTTTCTTTTTAATAAAGTTCATACAGATTGGACTTTTGAACTCTATCCTTCAACTTGCCGGAGACATTTTTAACTAACTTCACAAACCAATCTTTGGCAAGAGGGCTGATATAGACCATTTCAATCAAATCGGATGGGTTAATTTTTATACGAATACTTTCCGGGCGCTCTTTCATTAATCTTTCCAAATGTGCCTCGTTTTGTAGAATTGTGTTTTTTATCTCTTTATCAAATGCTTGATAGATGGATGCCCGCAGTTCTTGTTCGTGTACAAATGATGGTCGCTTATAAATAATGTTCGCTCGACTCAAGCATGAAAACAACCTGCCTTCAGGATGAGCTCCGACTGGTTGTCCTGCATTCTCACTATCATACTTTACCTTGGTTATATGAGGGCCTCCATCCCGTGACCATTTATTCTCAATTTCGGATTTAAACTTTCCAAAGGTAGTTTGTATTGCGATTGTCTCATATTTATTTTCAGAGTATAGCCGCCACAGGGCGGCTGACTGATGCTCATTTATGTGCCAGCAATTCAAATACACAAAGAGCCGCTCAAAAATATTAAGCTGACGAGTTCGTTCTTTACCTTGCGGATTTGCTAATGATAATTGCTTATATTCCTTACCAAAGAATTGCATCCAACTGCAATCATATGGGTCTTCAAATTTGTCCGCTCTGGCAAAATGCAATTCGCTGGTCGTCAGTAAATCGATGTATTTGGAGAAATCTATGTACCGCCAAATTTTTTGATTATTATCCGGGGTTTCAATTTTATCTTCATACACTTGTTTTGCTCCTTAAAAGAAAACCGGGGATTGTGGGAACGAACTGAAGGAAGCGGGCACCAATTCTGTCCCGATCCCCAAAACTAATCCTGATTTCCCCGTCGTTCATTTTTCATTTTTGCACTTTGATTTTTAATTTTCCGTTGCTGTCTCCTCGATGCCTACCCCTAGATTTTACCCTCTTTTTTCCCCAAACTCAACCGAAAGATTCCCGCCGCAGGCAGTTCCTCAAATTTTCAATCTACAATCCTTGCCCCGTGAGATGCCGCTTCGGCTATCTCATCGGGGTCCATTCTTCAATAATTTATTCCCCTACCCCTATTTTATCCCTAAATAAATCACTGATAACTGATAACCGAATTTCCGATTTCCGACCTCCGCCCTCCGCCCTTTAACTATCGGCTGTTGCTTACTTTAAAGCATTACTATGCTTGTATGCAGTATACTGCAATGTAGTATAGTAAATCTTGTTTTAAGGCATAGTCGTCTCCGTAACATCCCCCTCCGGCAGCGATGTTTTTTTGCTTTAAGGCGAAACTGCGAAGCAGTAAAAAAATTCAATTACAGCCCCGGCTGAAATTTATTTCATAAAGTGGGCTGTTTGAATTTTTACAGGTGCGTTTTCGCGCCGCCTTAAAGCAAAACCTCTGTGTCCTCTGTATTCTCCGTGGCTAAAAAAACAGCGTTAATCTGCGTTAATCCGTGTCTAAAAAATTCGTGTTATTTGTGTTCATCCCGTTAGAAATCTCTTCTTTGTTATGTACATCCGTATTCTGCAATTTCTAACGGGATTCATTCGTGGCCAATTACATCTGCGAAATCAGCGTCATTTATGCCATAGGTATCAGCGTTTAAACAAAACATTCCGTATCAATTAATACCGCACAAAAGTGTGTTTTTTTTCCTGCGCTTTTGTTAAAAATGAAATTTTTTGCAAATTTTTTACTCCCCATCCAATAAGCATTTACGATTTTGGCCAATTTTTTTTTAGCAAAAAGTTCGACAAAAACGCGCAAGTTTCAATGTAATACGGAGGGATATGTTTAGCCGTCGTCGGTACGACGACGATATTTAGCCTCCGAATTTTCATCCGCCCGAAGCCTTTGGCGAAGGCGGATATTCGGGGGTTCCTTCCACTGATTACTGAATACTTTTAAAATGATAAAAATCTCATTTTCAATTCCGATTCCTGTTTTTATTATGCGCCTTTGCGTATGGGCAGCCCTTCTATATAGAAAAATCCGCTATGGCTATTCGTTCCGAAGAATCAAACTCACCCAGGGTAAATACGCCCTCGTCGAAGTCGAAGATTTTGAAGAACTCAATAAATACAAATGGCACGCGAAAAAATCACGAACCAATTGCTATGCCTGCCGTTCGTTCAAACTGCCAGATGGCAGAAGAAAATCTATCTCTATGCACCGCTGGCTAATAAACCCGCCCGCCGGCCTTGTCGTTGATCACAAAAATAGAATCAG
>JAQTQF010000011.1 GCA_028712345.1 Phycisphaerae bacterium
CCTGCAAGGCTCCGGATTTTTTAAGAGCATTGAATATCGCCACTAAATCTGTCGGCGTAGCGCCTATGGCATTCAGCGTCTTTGCCAGTTCCGCTACCGTAACCGTCTTTGGCACCGGAACAAGATAGCCCGGCTCTTCCTTAACGGACAGCAGTGTCTCATCAACAACCTCTGTAGAACCGGCATCGGAAAACATTGCTGTCGGCTGAAATACATTAGCCGTTTCTTTTACTTTCACTACCAGACTGCCTTGTGATATCGCCACAGCCGAGATGCCTACATTCTCACCAACTACAATAGTTCCGGTTCGTTCGTTGATAACAACTACCGCCGGCGTATCTACCGTAACTTCCAGACGGGTTAATTGGTCTATCAATTTAGGAATTTCATCATCTGAGATTTTTTCAGGAATATTTATCCGGATATTTCCCGCATCAACAACAGTCGCACTTGCCAGACGGGCGTTATTTACCACTGCGGAGATTCGTTCGGCTGTCGTAAAATCATTATTGCGAAGAACAAAATTAAAGGACCGCCTGCCCGCAAGACGGTCGATAAAATCGGATATTTCAGACTGTTCGACTGTGGCTCCGCTCGGAATGGTCGCGACAGTAAGGTGGTTTTTCTTCATCGAAGAATTACTTCCGCTGACTCCCCAGCCCCCGAGCGTCAAAGCACCGTGAGCAACGGCATATACCTGGCCGTCAAGACCATTCAAAGGCGTCGGCATAAGTATTCCGCCCTGCAGGCTCTCGGCATCACCGATACAGGAAACGGAAATATCTATCTTGGCGCCTGGTCTGTCAAAGGGTCCTAATTCCGCCGTTACCATTACAATCGCGATACTTCCGCCTTTTACATCAATCGTATCGAGAACCAATCCGCTCTGACGAAGAACATTTTCAAGCATTCTCTGCGAAGGACTTGTTTCATCGCCGCTGCCTGCAAGACCGGTAACCAGACCTACTCCCGTCAGCGGGTTGCCTCGGATACCGCTGATGTCCGCGATATCCTTAATCCTTTCCGCCAATACACAGGTAGACGCCAGAAGAACAAAAAACAAAATTAAAGCGATTTTATATTTCACTTTTCACCCTACAAGAAATTAAAAAGGCCAGACCATATCAAAAATGTTAGTGAGCCAGCCGGTTTTATTATAAGTCGAGGACGGCCCTCTGTTAGTGAACACCATTTGGAAATCAGCAACCTTGGTACTGCTTATGGTATTTTCAAAAGAAATATCTGTCGGTCTTATAATGCCGTTAACTCTGATTTCCTGAACATCGCCGGCCACCTCCCTGAATCGGCTACCGACTACTACAAGATTCCCGTTAGGCAAAACATCTTCAACGACAACGGCAATTTCATCGGCTATATCACGAGTATCGTTAAATGTGGCGTTGCCCGTTAAGTCCCTGGTCGATGTCGTCGTTAAGTCAAGACCCGGCATACGAGGCAGCAGATTGTGGCCGTCGGTCTTTATTCCAAGATTGCCGTCAAAACTTGCGCTGTTGTTGTTCGTGTTGGACATTTTCGTGTCAACCTGATTTTTTATAATAGGATTTTCATCTATTTGTATCGTAAGGATATCGCCGACTTTTCTGGCGACTTCATCGGTATATGGCTGACGCAGGTTGCTGTTTCGCTTTGCCCAGATAGAGCCTCCATACAACTGCGATACAACTGTCACTAAAATTATGAGTGATATAAATTTTGTCTTCATATTAAAAGTTCCAAAAACTTTTCACTATTAACTATTAACTGTCAAAACACCGGCTCGACTGTACCGTCCTGATTCACCTTGGCCAGTATTATTCTTTTTGAATCGTTATTCTGAACCTTTATGAACTCCCCTGCTTTCCCGTCATTCATTGCCTTACCAATGGCGGTTACCGTCAGAGCCGAATAATCTATTTTAATAAGAACACTCTGATTTCGTTTAACCAGCACCTGCTGTTTGGGACTTGTCAACATATCTTCCGTAATGACCGTATCCCGTTTTATATCCCTTCCTGCCATCATTCCATAAAGCCCGGCCAAATCTACCCCGCCAGGCCTGTCCGCCTCAACAATTTGAACTTTGATATTTGCCGCCGTTATAAATGAATCTTTGAATATCTCCGCTATCGCGACAGCCTGACGAACTGAATACTTGACTCGAAAATCAACGAACTGCCGACCAACTTTTTCATCGCCGGCAAATACATCAACTATCACTCGTATGACATTGGTTCCAATGGTCTGACTTTGAACCGCTTTGAGACTGATATTGCTTTTCAATTCTCCAAGCACTAAATCTTCCGGATACCTTACTACCCTCCAGCTCGAAAAATGATTTTGCTCGGCCGTCGCCTTGATATAACTCATCGCGGCCTGAAGAAGTCTCTCCGAATCTATTATCGTATTATCGAGACTGACGGCAACTTTTTCGGCTCCGGTAAATTTTACATCAGAAGCCGATATGCCATTGGATGCAAGTCTACTCAGGATTGTCGGCCTGTCTATTACGAGCCTCTGGTCGGCAAGTGCAAGCCTGCCCATCGCAATAGACTGCGCCAAAGCAACCATATGCTCCGCTCCGCTTAAAATGGTAATCTGTCCAAGCATCGGCCCCGGCGTATTAACTTTTACATCTCTGGGCAGATAAACTCCCAAGACCTGCTGCGACTCGGCAGAAAATCCACACCCCGCCAAAACCAGAATCAAAGCTAATGCTGTAATATTTTTCATACTAATCCGTTATCAGAATCTCGCGATTTCAATTGATTTCTGAAGCAATTCATCGCCTGCCCGAATGGCACGGGAATTTACTTCATACGCTCTTTGTGCCGTAATAAGGTTCACCAGTTCCGTAACCATCTGCACATTTGATTTTTCAAGAAAGCCCGACTGAACGGAGCCGAATCCGTTTTCACCGGCGGTACCGGTACTGGGCGAACCGCTCGCTTCTGATTCAGCAAGCAGATTTTCACCTTCGCTCGAAAGCCCGGACGGATTGGGAAATCTTGCCAACTGAATAGAGCCTACTACCGATTGTGAACCTGAGGCGGAAGTAACATTAACACTGCCGTCTTTTTCAATATTTATCGCAATCGCATCCGTTGGGATGCTTATCGCAGGTGAAATAACATACCCTGTCGTAGTAACCAGTCTGCCGTCAGGACCGGTTCTCAACGCTCCGTCTCTCGTATATTTCGTACTGCCGTCCGGCATCGAAACCTGCAGAAAACCGTCCCCGGCAATTGCGACATCAAGATTTCTTCCGGTATTAACCATCTCGCCGTTGGTAAACACCTTCACGGTGGAGGCCGCTCTAACACCGCTGCCCACCTCGATTCCGCCCGGCGATTTTATGCCGGATGACACTTCATTTCCGTTTTCAACCATCTTGACATAGAGTAGGTCCTGAAAATCAAGCTGACTTCTCTTGAAGCCATTGGTATTTATGTTCGCAAGATTATTGGCTGTAACATCGACCATCATCTGCTGGGCAGCCATTCCGGTTGCCGCCGTTGAAAAAGCTCTAAGCATTTTTATCTCCTTTTTTAGTCAAACCGACTATTGAATATTTATTATGCCATTGCGACATTCATCAGGCTTTGCGATGAATCCTTTTGAACGCCTATAAATTTCATATTGGACTCGTAAAGCCGAGACACCATCATCATATCAACAAGCTCTTCGACAATCTGAACATTCGACCCCTCAAGAGCGCCCTGTCTTATCGTCGTCTCTTTCGGCTCAGTCGGCTTGACATTAGCGGTCATCCTGAAACAGTTGGCGCCAACGGCAACAAGTTTATTTTGATCATTACCGAAATCCGCCAGTTTTAATTTCCCAACAGGAACACCGTTACCCGAAATACTGCCGTCCTGAGAAACATTTATCTGTGAAATTCCGATGTTGGGCGGAATAGATATGGGCCCTGACTGACCGGAAACAAACCGTCCCTGCGAATCCACTAATTTCCCATCGCGGTCGAGCCGAAAAACTCCGTTGCGCGTATAAAGCGGCCCATCAGGTGTCTCGATAGCAAAAAATCCCTTCCCGCACAGAGCAAAATCCAGTTTTCTGCCCGCCTCATTGAGGCTCCCCTGCGTAAAATCGTAGGTTACCGGATAGTCCTGTGCCCCGGCAGGGTCCTGCGGATTAAGTTTATCCGCCATAATTTTGGAAAAGTCGTTCAGCCGGCGCTTGAAACCAACCGTGCTGACATTCGCCATATTGTTCGTAATAATATCGAACTCTTGCGACAGCTGGCTAATTTTTGAACTGATCTGCGCCGCAATATCAGACATTTACATATCCTTTAAGACAAAACAAAAGAACCTGCCAATCTTTCCGTTTCTGAATTTTTAGATAATTTTTTGCTTTTTACATTCCTTATTAATTCCGCATTTGTAGCCTGAATAAGACTATCAAGCTCGTTATCGCTTAATCCGACAAGTTCAACGGCAATGGATTGACGCTCGTTATCTCTGCCAATATTCCTGACAACTGCCACATCCTGTATCAGCCGCTTTTTACTATGTGCAAATTCCGTGCCGAATCTTTCATATTTTGATTTTCCGCTTTGTTCGAGTTCAAAAACAACAAGAACCCTCTGGCCGATACTAACAGGCAAATCAGATTCAAGTCTAACGCCAGGCCCCCCTATTTCCGTCAGAACCGCCGGCCGAAACTCCGGCAGGTCAACTCCTAAACCTATATCTCTTGTAAAGCCGAACGGCGCAATAAACGCCTGCTTTCTTATAGCTACTCTGATAAACTGTCTCCTGTTGACGACTCTTACCTTCTCGGAATGATTAAAACTTATCATATTATCTCTGCTCGATACGCATACCGTATCGAATTCACAAATATTTGCCCCGCGATAGTACCGGACAAGCCACCGCTGTCCAGACGATATATTTACAGAATTCTTAACCTTTACAGTAATACTCAGTTCGCTATTTTCGACTACTGTTGCGTCAATTATGTCAGAATTATTTTTGCTGTTTATCAGTTCAACCGCTTTGCCGGCCGCGATAAGTCTGCTGCCGGACATACGCGAAGGAGAACTCTGTATAGTCGCAATGCCCAGCCGCCTCCTGAAGCCCAGTTTTTCTTTTAAAAAAGCAAGTTCGAGCTTTAATGTTTTTAACCGCTCTTCATTTTTTTTCCGCCTTACGGCCTTTTCGACCAGTTTTGAGACACATCTATCAAAAAGAGCCGCATCGGTAAAAAGCAATTCCACTCTTTTGGTTTTTGCCGTCCTTGCCAGAGATGCCAGCAGTTTTTGTTCATCTCCGCTCAATCCTGCCCGTTGGGCAAGGTCACTGAATACTGCCCGCTGCCTTATTTTTTCACAACTCCGCTTTAAGGCAGTTACAAAAACAAACATTACTGTCATTGCCGCAATAGCTATAACTCCAAAAACGGCAAAAGATTTCTCGACCGCCGGAGTCGAACTGAAAATTTTTACAGCTTCAAATTTCTGTACCGCCGTCAGAGCCGCAATATAATGCGAAAGCCCGGCAATAACCGGGCTCGCGTTTTTACAGCTTAATAAAGCTATTTGTACAATCATCAAAAGTTTCCTGTGGTTATCTTATAAGACTTGTCAGTTCCCTCAATATGTCGTTAGCGATTCGTATCGTCCGTGCGTTGGCCTGATAACCGTTTTGTGCCTGTATCATATTTACGAACTCGCTGGCGACATCCGCATTGGATTTTTCAAGTGCTCCGCCGTGAAGCGACCCGGCACCGCCTGTCAGCGCCTGTGTCGCAATGGCCTCACCGGAGTTTGCTGACGGCTGAAAATAACCGCCTCCGACACTTTCAAGACCGCTTGTATTCTGGAAAAGAGCTATCTGCATCGTCGCAATCTGTTTCTTTATACCATTGGAGAACGCACCGATAAGAATACCTTCATTATTGACTGAAACAGCCGAAAGTCTTCCAGCCTCATATCCATCCTGTTCCCTTGCGACAGCGGTTGAATTGCCCGCAAACTGCGTCAATCCGTCAAGCTGTCCGGGCGTACCAAGTGCAAGTTCTATTGCCTGCGGGTTAGCCAGGTCATGATCAAAGGTTACCGTAAATTGGGCAGTGTCCCCAATAGTTGCATTTAAACCTGAAAAGGAACCATCCGTAGCGTCAAACTCAAGCCCTTCGATTCTCCTGTTTGCGGATGTTATACTGCTGACATTGCCGCTTACAGATGTCAAAACCATATCCCAGGTATTCGATGCGTTGGTTCTCACAAAAGCGCCCGAAAGAACATGGGGTCCGCCCTGGGAATCATACACGGTAATGTTGATATTCTTTATTTCACTGCCGCCAACCGTTGATATCTCAAAATAACCCGGCGTTTTCATTGTACCATCGCCGCTGTATGCAAAGCTAAGGTCTGATTTACTGTATCCACTCTCGGCATCGATTATTTTAATCTTGCCGTTTGCAAGCGATGCCGTTGCATTGCTGCCGAGAACGGTATTAATCTGGTCAACAAGACCGCCAAGAGTGGTATTTCCATCTACCGCAAGGGTCAGGTTGCTCGAATATGCCGTGCCATCGGGTTTCAGACCGGCAATCGTAATTGTCCCGGAAGTAAGGGTACCGGAATACTGGTCGAGATCTGCTATTTTCGTCGCGACCGTCGCGGCGGAACCATTATTTGTTGTGTACATCTGATTTGAGACAAGAACATTCGTATTCGGCGTTGTCAGCTCGGCATCAGCGCTCAAGTTGCCGGATATCTTTACCTCAGAGGTAGCTTTTGCGGCCATCGCAACATCATAAGGCACCTTTATATTATTATTGCCGGCCGTCTGGAACCCTTCGGGTTCACCGGTGGAACCGATTCGCTGAACCGTAAAACCGGTTGCCGGGTCAACAAGATTGGAATTAGCATCAACCGCAAAGGCGCCGGCACGACTATATACCTTTTGCTGGCCGTCGCTCAATACAAAATAGCCCTGGCCTTCCATTGCCATATCAAGAGGATTACCGGTATTTTCTATATTTCCCTGCGCCATATTAGGCGCAATACCGGATATGCCGACACCGCTGCCCATTTGCTGCGGATTTGTACCGCCGACAGATGCCGTAGGCTGTGAGGCTTTTTTGATTGTCTCGCTCAACAGTTCCGAGAATGTAATTCTGCTCGCCTTAAAAGCAGTCGTGTTTACATTCGCCAGGTTGTTACCGGCAATATCGAGCATCTTTTGATGTGCCTGCAAACCTGTTACGCCGGCTGACAATGCAAATCCCATTTTTTATCTCCTTATATATTTATTCTTGTTAATTACCTATCTTACACTCAAAACATCTTCAAGTCCGACCAACACTCCATTAGCTTCAAGAAGAATCTCTCCGTCAGAACTCTTATGAACTTTTTCCACTACTCCCTCAGTCTGTTCGATTGACATATCTTTCTGCTGAGCAAGATATGAAATATTTTTGCCTATCAGCGAAGCGGCATAACTTTCCTGAGACATTCGCAGAACCTGCCCAAAACTGCTGTTCATATTTTCAAGCTGCTGAAGCTGTGAAAACTGAGCGAGCTGTGCTGCCATCTGATTGTTGTCAAGAGGCTCAAGAGGATTCTGATTCTTAAGCTGAGTAGTCAGCAACTTCATATAATCCATTTGAATATTTGATGCACTGCCTACATTACCGATTGAAGCCATAAAATTATTTCCTTTTAATTAAGACCTGCCGGACACATTTAGCAATCTCTGTGCCAGAAGAAGGAAACAAGTTCAATTTTCCATATATCCACTTTATTTGCAAGGGGTTACAAAGCCAAAACAAATACTGCTCTTTTGCCAAACAGCATTTTAACACACGAATTACAAGCACATTTTTCCGCCCCAATTGGAAATTATTTCCGAAAATAATAACTGACATTGCTTCGTAGAAAACTTTGAAATGCCGAGAAAACTTAAAAGTTAAGGCAACCCCTAAAAACTTGTCCTCACGAAAGTGGGGATGTCATTGCGAGGAGCGAAGCGACAAAGCAATCTTAATTATTACCTCAAAAACGAGATTGCTTCGTCCGCCCGCGGCGGACTCGCAATGACAGTCACATTTTTAGAGATTCCCTTAATTATGATAATCAAATTAAAGTCCTATAAAAAAATTTATTCTATTTCCAAAAAGAAAGACCTATAACTTTTCATTGCCCATAATACACATCATTAGACAATAAAAAACGATTTATTATTAAACCGTCCTATAAAAAATTCAAGATATCATAACTTTAATGACGACAATATACTTACGCAATTATTTTTATCAGACTTTCTTTCAGAAATGTGAAAAACTATTGATGACGACAACCGACAAAGTAACGCTGAAAAAAATACTAATCATCGGGAAAAACACAGAACTGCAAGACTCGGCAGCAAGGGCAAGTATCCCTGCGGAAATTTTTGCCGCCGATGATTTAGCTGAAGCACAGAATCTTATCGAAAGTATTGATGTTGATATTGCACTAATAGAAAACTCCCTGCCGCCTGCAAATATCCAGAAGTTTTTTAGTCTGACAGCGCTCAACAAAAAAACCGTCATTGTCGCAACAGATGACCGTAATAAATATTCCAAAACCGATTATCTGAATTCCGGAGTATTCGCATACATCGAAAACATTTCTGGACCAAACGGTCTTGCCGATATTATTAAAGCGGTTACGGAAGATGAAAAGCCTGCCGAAGTCGGCTTTTTCCTGAACAGTTTTGCCTCTTCGGTACCAATCGCCGGCAAAAGCCCCGCCATCGCCCATACACTCAAAATGATAGAATTGGTCGGCTCAAGCAGTTGTAATCCTGTTTTGGTAATCGGCCAAACGGGCACCGGCAAAGAATCCGCCGCCAAAGCTGTACACCGCATTCGCCACCCGGATAAACCCTTCGTAGCAGTTAATTGTGCCGCGCTTACAGCAAATCTTCTCGAAAGCGAGCTTTTTGGTCACGCAAAAGGCGCTTTTACAGGCGCCGACAAGGAAAAAACAGGCCTTCTCGAACTTGCCGGGGCAGGGACGCTGTTTCTCGATGAAATCAGCGAAATACCGCTCGAACTTCAGGCCAAACTTCTGCGGGTGCTTCAGGAGAAAACCTTCAGAAAGGTCGGCGGCCTTGGCGATGTCGAATGCCAGGCAACTATTATCGCCTCAAGCAATCGAAACCTGAAAGACGAAGTTCGCGAAAAACGGTTCAGGGGCGACCTTTACTATCGGCTGAACATCTGTCCTGTCGTCTTGGCGCCGCTGAGTTCAGAAAAAAGAAAACAGGATATCCCGATTCTCGCTGAGTATTTCCTCTCAACAACTGACATTTATCCTGAAAAAAGTAAAAAAATAAAAGGTTTTACCCCTCCTGCCATAGAAGCACTTATGCAATACGACTGGCCGGGCAATATCAGGGAGCTGAAAAATGTTGTTGAACGCGCCGTTCTTCTCGAAACCACCGACAAAATCGGCATCGACAGTATAATAATCGACCCTGCCGAACATATCGACTCGGTAGAATATGCCAAAGACAGCCCAAGCGAAAAACTCAAGGATTTTTCTCTGATAAAGGCTGAAAAGGAACTTATCAAACGAGCGCTCGTTGAGACAGACGGCCAAAAAACCAGAGCCGCTGGACTGCTCGGCATCACCCGCGCAACACTTTACGCCAAATTGAAACAGTACGACTTCGAACAGAACGACAATCTTCCATTCGCTCAGAACGAGTCATCAGAAATAGAAGCAGAAGAGAATTCTGCCTGCGCCGCTGTCGCCTGAAAACAAAACGCGTCTAAAAATTCTACATTTTTTTGTCATACCAAAATACTTTTATCGGACTTTGATATTTTGCAACACCGTTTATACCCTCAAAACACTGATAACTGATAACTGATAACCCAACAATCCGACTTTGGCATATTTATTGCATACCCTTCTTATGGCCGATTGCAGAGATAATCTTTGCATGTTTTAGAAATTATTTTTGAGCTCAAGTAAATATGTCCGAAGACGAAACTAAACCACAAGACGGCAGTCTTCTGCCGCAAAACGGTACAGAGTCGGAATCATCAGAGAAAATAGACAGTGCTCCCAATAGCCTGCCAGCCCCTGACGATAGCAGTCCCAATTCTCCTTCTGACCGGAATATCGCATCAGGCCCGGACCCTGTACAGTCGCCCCAAAACAACCATAACGACAGCATTAACAAGAAGTTAAGATATATGCAAATATCTCTTGCTGCCTGCATAATCATAACCGTCATTGCGGTTTGTTCTCCATTTTTAGGCCGCACCAGGAAATATCAAATTATCACACCACAAATGCCCGACAATCAGGCTAAAACTATCGAACAAATTGAATTCAATACTCAAAAAGGGTTATCAGAATCAGAACTTCCGGACGCTAACGGGGCAAGTGAACCGGCTTCGCTTTACACCGCAAGCCAGTATTACAGACAGGGCGATTACAAAAAAGCGTTCGGAGTCTTCAAAAAACTTAGAAACGGTCTGACATTTGCCGACAACGAGCCTTTCAGGGATTATCTGCTGCTGTGTATGGCGATTTGCGACCTGAAGACAGGAAACAGCGACCAGGCCGTCAACTATTTGAGGACTGCTTCAGGGAGCGACTTTAACTTCGTCAGGTTATGTGCCAATTATTATCTCTGTCAGATAGAACTTTCCAATAAACAGCTTGAGTCCGTAAGTACCAGAGCCTATCAGGTGCTCGCGCTGATTGAATCGGTTGTGCCGGACAAAAAACTTGCTGCTGTCAAACGCGACTGTGAATATTATACGGCAGTTGCCCTGACCAGAACACTCACCGGACTTTCGGACACCGATAAAGATGTGCCGCAGGATTTATACCAGCAAAATTCAGCAAACTACGATGCAATACTCGATACCGACGAGGAAAAATTAAAACAGGCTTTCGCAAGTCAGCAGAAAAAATTTCAGGACAGTATCCTTTCGCCCTCAATCCGGCAATGCAGCCCTGCTCAGGATGCCAACAACGGCGAACAAACTCCTCTGAATCTATCGAATTGTTCGGTGATAGCATGGATAAGTTCGATTGAAGAGCTTTTGTCGCGTTTTGTGTCAAATTATTCTGTTGAGCTTAACTGGAACATCGACAACGACTTACAGACAATCAGACAGAGGCCTGTCAGGTTATATATGGTCAGGTGTCCCGTTGAGCAATTTATTCAGGTCTCCACCGGAGCTGTAGGACTTGCCGCTGAAGTGAATGACAATGTCATTAAAATTTATAACCCTTCTGATTATACCCTGCTCTCTGAACACCTCGATTTGCTTTACAACCAGGCTATTGGAAGGTGGCAGAAATTTATGATTTCGCATTTCGAGGACAATCGCATCAGCAACGCACATTTTGCTCTTGCCGCACTTTATACAAGTAAAAACAATATCCCGCAGGCAATTGACGAGTTCAAACTTATTACTTCAAAATACTCGCAAAGCAAAATTACCCCTTATGCGTTGCTGCGGTCATCAAAATTGAAAATCGCAATTAAAGACTTCACTGGCGCTCGTCGGGATTTAACCGAACTTGTCGAACAATATCCCGATTGCCTGATAGCTGACAGGGCGTACCTCCTGCTCGCCGACATTACCTCTGTTCAGGGAGACAAACTTCACGCCGGCAAACTGTTCACAAAAGTCTACCATCTGAATTACTCTGCTGATTCTCAGAAAGCCGCTGCGATTAATGCCGCACAGACCTTTTACGAAGGCGGCGACTACGAATCCGCAATACAGTGGGCTACAACATATGTAAATATCGCAAAAACCGGCGACAAAAACGCTCTCTACAGAGCTTACCTTCTAATTGGTAAAACATATACCGCCTGGGATAAATTCGATAAAGGATGCAGCGCTTTGAGATTCGCTCTGGCAGGACAACTGACAAAGGAAGAATATAACGATACCGTATTTTCGCTCCTGGATGGCTATATTAAAAAACAAAACTTCGTCGATGCGCTCGACTTGCTCGGAAATATCGACTCATGGCAGTTTTCAGAGCACGAATTTATGCAGCTTCTTATTCTCAAGAGCCGCGTTTACCGGAATATGAGTCTTTACAGCAAGGCCATTTCCACTCTCGCCGATAAGGCCGAATATATCGCAGACAAACAAACCAAATCTCAGATGCTCTACGAAATCGCACTGGCCAAAATAGAGATGGGAAATCTCAATTCGGCATACAATACGCTGATGGAAGCCGTTCGCCTTTGCCAACCGGGCGTATTTAATGACCAGATAACAATCACACTTGCCGAGGTCTGCCTGAAACTCAATCGCGACCAGCAGGTATCCAATCTATGCTCAGAACTGATTCGGAATTCATCATCACAACAAATAAAACAGCTCGCAAGACTGCTGACGGCGGATGTTTATAGCAGACAAAACAATTTCGACAAGGCCGCTTTGGCGCTTTTGGATGTGCAGCAAAAAACGGAGTAAAATGAATACGGGAAAAATTATAATATCCATATACTTTTTGGCTGTCTGCAGCAATTTGACATTTGCCGCGATGGCGATGGACGAGGAGTTTAATCCTGTCGATGTAATCGATGATTATTTTACCGGCGGCAAAACTGCCTCCGCTCAACAGAAATTATCGCCCCGACTCGCGGAGGCACAAATATCACTTTCCCCGGCAATGAGGCTGCCGAAAGAAATAGTCGAGCTGTTCATACCGGCCAATCTTGCCGGATCCTCGACACAGGCCAAACCGCCTGCCGACGAACTCCACCGTAA
This sequence comes from Phycisphaerae bacterium, assembly GCA_028712345.1. Taxonomy (GTDB): domain Bacteria; phylum Planctomycetota; class Phycisphaerae; order Sedimentisphaerales; family UBA12454; genus GWC2-45-44. Next base: position 12,769 of record JAQTQF010000011.1, read on the forward strand.
ATTATGGGAAACCACCATAGCTCTCGCTAATGAAAACGATGAAAACAATAAAGCCGAGCTTCTACAGATGATAGAAAAGATAAAATCACTGAAATTTGCAAAGCTTCAGGCCAATCAGCCTACTGACTCCGCAGAAAAAACACGGACGATGAAAACCGAGACTGCGAAAAGACCCGTTGTTCTGCTCAAACCCGAAAAAATCCAGGCTGCTCCTGCTGTTGAAAAAACAATTGACGGCAATGAAAACCTGACCGACGATGCCCTGGCCAAAATTGAAAACAATCCGGACGATATTCAAAACCCATATGAACTGGCGGAAATTCTCGCACGCGGAGGCCATTTAACTCAGGCCGCAATATGTTACAAACAGACTCTCAAGGCAGGCCTGTTTGAAAATCAGCCAGAAACAAAGGTGTGGATACTTTTCCAGCTCGCAAATTGTCTCAAAGAGAATCAGCCGGCTGAAGCAATAAAAATTTACGCCAGATTGCTTACGGAATACCCGGATTCCACATGGGCTAAAGCCGCCAAACGATACAACGAGCTGCTCAACCTGCAATTACAAAATAAACCTTACGAGCTGATAAAAGAACAAATAAAAGATTTACAGGAAAAAAAACCTGATGAACAATTCTGATTTACAACAAAATAGTTATCCTGCTCAGCAAAACAGCAAGGCTTCGCTCCTGATTGCGGAAAATGATTCTGCCGCGGTCAGAACCATCTTAAAAGCCTCGGCAATGAAAGGGCTCCTCGCAACCGTAGCGACCGATGTCGCCGAAGCGTTAAGGCTCTCTGAATACGGCCGATTCGACCTCGTTTTCATCGGCGAGGGTTTCTGCAGCGGGAATTTAAGACTCCTGGAAAAAATCAAAATTGCAAACCCTGAAATGCCGGTTATCCTTCTGGCAGACTGCAAAAACGACAACCTTAATGAAACCATACAGAACATTGTCGAACTAATCCAGGCCGGCATAACGAATGTAATCCTCAAGCCTGTTGAAAACACAGCTATCATTAAATTATTTGAAACACTCGTTCCGAACAGGCCGGTAACAAACATCGCCGGATGCCCAGATTCGGAAAACAATATATATTCCATCATCGGCTCAAGCAGTGAACTTCTCAAAGCTGTTGAACTTGCCCGAAAAACCGCCGCCAGTTCCGTTCCGGTTCTGCTTGCCGGCGAAAGCGGCACGGGCAAAGAACTTTTTGCTCGCCTGATTCATCGTTTCAGCAACAGAACAACGAGACCTTATGTAACTGTTAATTGTGCCGCACTGAATGACGCACCGCTTGAAAGCGAACTATTCGGACACGAAAAAGGCGCTTTCACAGGCGCATTTACTCAACGCAAAGGCCGATTCGAAATGGCCAATGGCGGAACTATCCTGCTCGACGAAATCAGCGAAACACCGCTGAGTTTCCAGGCAAAGCTGCTTCGAGTCCTTGAACAGCAGGACTTCCAGCGAGTCGGAGGAAATGAGAATATAAAAGTCAATGTCCGGCTGATTTGCACAACAAACAGAGACCTTTTGGCTCTCGTAAGGGAAAGAAAATTCAGGCTCGACCTTTATTACAGAATCTGCGGCGTAAAACTTGTGCTGCCTCCTCTAAAAGAGCGAAAAGACGATATGCACGATTTGGTCTGGCACTTTGTAAATCTTTATTCCCATCAGACAAACAGGCGAATCTCCCGTCTCGACCCCGCAATGCTGGAAGACTTCTGCCGATTCAACTGGCCCGGAAATATAAGACAGCTTCGAAATGTCGTCAGAATGCTGCTCGTTCTCGGACAGGGACAGACACTTTCGATTGTAAATATCCCATGGCTACTCGAAGAACCTTCTGTCGACGACGATACTTCAAATCCCGGCAGCCAAATCACCGGTCTGGGAAAAATGCCTCTCGAACATATCGAACAATGCGCCATTTTGGAAACGCTTCGGCAAAACGATAACAACCAGACCCAGGCCGCAAGAGTGCTCGGCATAAGCGACAGAACTTTAAGAGAGAAAGTAAAAAAGTACAAAACGCACGAAATACTTCAAAACGCATAACCCCGGAAAGGTATTGATATGGCAGAGGAAATAAAACAGGAAACCCAGGAGCTCGCACAGGAGAAAAAAACTTCTGCAGGTATGCTTACCTGGATTATAATGCTTGTAATAATTGTCGTTTGCTGCGGCTCAGGACTCCTGCTCGGAAAGCTCTTTGCAACACCATCACAAAAACCAGCACCAGCCGCTCAGGAACAGAATACTCAGAAAGAGCAAATTACCGCCTCGGCTGAAACGCAGAGTTTAAATCCTTCTGTCTCATGGTATTACAGCCTCGATCCGGTAATCGCAAATCTCGATGAACCGGGCGTAACAAGATATGTCAGGGTCACTCTGACGCTTGAAATAAGCGGCGAAATGGATGAAAAGAAAACTGCCGTCATTTTCGGAGAAAAAAATCCGGTGCTTATAAACTGGCTCACCATTTACCTGGCCGGTCTTAATATTGACGATATCAGGGGCGATAAAAACCTTAAAAGAATACAGAGTCAGATACTTGACTCGTTCAATGAAAAATTATTCGAAGGTTCAAGCCCAATGATAAAAAACATCCTCTTTAAGGAATTTGCAATCCAATGAAACAAGCTCCTAAGAAAAACTCCGGCAGAAAACGCCTTGTCAATATACTGGCTAAAATGCCCGCCTGTCCGCAGAAAGACTCTGACTTGACAAATTGCAAAGACTACAACTGGCTTGAGCCGCATTGTTTCAACAGCACACATATTCAGAAAATAAATCTTTTTGCCGGAAAACTGGCGGAACAGATAAAAACACAACTCAAAAAATATTACGGTCAGAATTTTGAGGTCAAATTTGACTCCATCGGTCAATTCTTTGATGAACAGCTCAAATCTGAAACTCCATCCGAAAATTATTGCCTTGCCTTTACCGACGAGGCAGGCAGCATTTTCGGATATCTCGATATCCCGCAGGCTACTGCCGTCGCATGGACACGCCAGCTTCTCGGAGACAGCCACAACACCGAAGAACAAAATCCCCAGCTTTCCTCGCTCGAAATATCGCTCCTGCACGATATCGCCGCTGAAGTCATAAATTCAATTTCATTGTCGATACCGCAGGGAAAAATAAAACCTCAGGGCTGTATAACCAAAAACCTTGTTGCTATGAAATTTTCCCCAGGCCAGGAAATCTGCAAACTGACATTTAATTTCACTCTCAAAGACTCTGAAAAACAATTTACATTCAGCTATCTCGTGCTTTGCAACCATATAACAAATCGCGTTCTTGCCGATGCCGACACAAAACCGCAGATAACTGACGCTGAAATAAAAGAAAAAATTATTCAAAATATAAAAAATATAAAAATTCCGCTCAATTCGATGATCTGCAAACAGCTTTTCAGTCTTGACGAACTTTTAAGTCTTGAAGTTGACGATATTCTGATATTCGACAAGAAAATAGACGACCCTGTCAATATTTTGGCAAACCAGAGACCAATATTTTCAGGCACCATTGCCAAAAATGAAGGACACTACGCGGTCATTGTTAAATAAAATGAAAAATAATAAGGCACAAAAGGATAATTAAGATGGCACAAAACGAGACAGCACAGGAAACCGAACAGCAAGCCGCCGGCGAAACAGCCGAACAGAACACAAAACAAGCCGTGCAAACCGCAGAAATGTCGGAGGCAACTTCACAGCCGACAGCCTCAGCACAGGCTGGCATAGATTTGCTTTTGGACATAACACTGCCGGTAACGGTTACTCTTGGAAAAACAGAACTGCCCATACA
>JAQTQF010000012.1 GCA_028712345.1 Phycisphaerae bacterium
CCAAAACCGCAGACAAAGGAAGCGGCGATTGTTATGCTTGCTGACGCTGTAGAAGGAACGGTAAGAGCGCTGACGGAAGTTACGCCGACGAAAATTGAAACTGTCGTGCACAATATGGCAATGAAAAGACTGCAGGACGGCCAGTTTGATGAATGCGAGCTTACGCTTCGGGAACTGAACCGTATAGAAGCAGCTTTGGCAAAGAGCCTTGCGGCACATCATCACGGAAGGATTGCCTATCCCAAACCGATAGATAAAATCGAATCTGCCTACGAAAATGAAAATCAGCAAGTCTGATAACAAAATAGTCGTTAATATCGAGGTTCACTGCGACATTATCAAATTCGACAGAGAAAAGATTATCGATATGGTTCGACAGATTGCCCAAAGATTCGGCATCAATGAAGCAAAAATTAATTTTGCAGTTGCCGATGACGAAGAGATAACCGCTCTGAACAGTCAGTTCCTGAACAAAAACAAGATAACCGATGTTATCAGTTTTGACCTTTCAGATGAAGATAAGGACGAAAAATTTTTTGATATAGCGGTAAACGCTCAATTAGCCCAAAGACAGGCCAAACTCAGAGGCCATAGCGACCGGGCCGAACTTGCTCTTTATTTTCTGCACGGCCTGCTTCACAATCTCGGATTTGATGATATACTGACAAAAGACGCAATAAAAATGCACAAAACAGAAGATGAAATTCTTGAAAAATTCGGTTTCGGGACCGTATATAATAATGAAAAACCGGAATAGTCCGATTAGGTAAATATTTTTGAAAGGGTAAAACAAGGTGAACAGCATCGGTTGGCTGATTTTAGGGATTATTGTTTTTCTCGCGGCGGGATTTTTCTTTTCCGTCAACGCAATTGCAGCCAGAATTTTTTCCCATGTTAAGCTGCAGGATGTTTTCAAAAACCTTAACAAAGAAGACTCCGCCGAGAGTTTTTTCGCCGATAGCGACAAAATAGTTCTGTCCTGCTCCCTGCTGGCCCTGGCGGTCAATATATTTATGATTATTTTCCTGCTCGAAATTTTCGGCTATTCCGCAGAATTATCACCCCTGACGGCAAAAATACTGGCGGCTGTTTCAGGAATTATTCTGATGGGACTGTTTGAATCTCTTATTGCCGGTGCATGGGCCATATATGCCGGCGAAAAAATCCTCGCCAGGACTTATCCTTTCCTGAAATTGATTATTCTGTTTTTTGCTCCGCTTGCCTCGGCTGTCAGACTGCACAATTTGATAGTTCGCAGGCTTGCCGGGGTTGCGGACGACAGGAATCCCGATGCACAGCAGGAAGCAAAAGAAGAGGAATTTTTAAGCGCCGTCGAGCAGGGTAAGCTCGAAGGCGTCGTAGATGAGGTAGAGCAGGAAATGATTGAACAGGTCCTCGAGCTAAGCGACACCACGGCCGAGGAAATTATGACTCCGCGAACGGATATTATCGCTTTGAAAATCGACAGTAATATGCAGACCGTTCTGGATACGATAACATCCGGCGGACATTCGAGAATACCGGTTTATGAAGATACGATAGACGGTATAGTCGGACTCGTGTATGCCAAGGATTTACTAAACAGATTCGGCAAGGAGCATACGCCTTTTAATCTCAGAGAGCTACTCAGAGACCCTTATTTTGTGCCTGAAACCAAAACGCTTCGGCAGCTTCTGCGCGAATTTCAGGAACAAAAGCTGCACATCGCCATAGTTCTCGACGAATACGGCGGAACGGCGGGAATCGTTACGATAGAGGATATCATCGAAGAGGTCGTAGGTGAAATCGCCGATGAATACGAAGATATTCCGGCCGAGAGCATGAAAAGGATAGACGATTCTACGGTGGAAGTCGATGCAAGAATAGATATTGACGATTTTAACGAGGAATTTGAGGCCGAACTGCCGGAAGAAGAAGATTACGATACTGTCGGGGGATTCGTTTTTTCGCATCTGGGCTATATTCCCCAAACCGGAGAAACTTTCGAGTACGGCAATCTTAAATTTACGATAATCGCCTCCGAAAGACGGAAAATCAATCGAATAAAAATTCAAAAACTCCCCGGCTAAAGGTTAAACTCAACAGTGCTCACAAAAGACAAAGGCATTTGCATTCGCACAACGGATTATTCTGAAAACTCTCAGATACTTACCTTTTTCACCCGGCAGACCGGAAAAATCAGCGCTATCGCCAAAGGCACCAAAAAACCAAAATCGTCTTTCGGCGGACCGATTGAGCTTTGTAGCATCGGCGATATGGTATTTGCTCTGAAAGACGGCAACAAACTGGCAACGCTCACGGAATTTAATCCGACTTTTTTCGGAGCTAAAACCCGCAAAAAACTTCTCTCGCTTAACTGTTCGCTCTTGGCCGCCGACCTTTTAAACCTGTTTACGAAAGAACATGACCCGCACCCTTCCGTTTTTAATGAGGCGATCTCTTTCCTGCAAAAACTCGAAGAAAGCGGCGGCGATAAGGTACTGGGGCTGCTGATTCCGTTCGAGTTTTCTATTCTAAACGAAACAGGTTCGATGCCTGTCTGTGATGTCTGTTCGAATTGCAGAAGAAAATTCGGCTCTGCCTGGAAGGATTTTTATTTCAGTTCATTGGCAAACGGCCTGCTCTGCAAAGACTGCGAAGGAGCTTTTATCGACAGAAAACAGGTTACGCCCGCCTGCGCACAATATCTGAATAACCCGGCAAACGCCGCCTCCGATTATAAGACATTAGTTTTAACACAGAATCTTCTGATTGATTATATAACGCATATCCTCGAAAGACCGCCAAGAACGGCGATAATGATTTCTAAACTTATAAACACCCCGACAGGCTAAATAAGTTTTTCCGGCTCTTCGAGGAGTTTTGCGACAAGGCTGAAAAACTGAGCCGCCTCTGCGCCATTGGCCGTTTTATGGTCAACCGCAATCGTCATTTTCATCAGCTTGCGAACGATAGTTTTATCTCTGTCCCAAACGCAGGTATCGGTTATTCTGCCAACACCCAAAATGCTGCATTGGCCGGGGAATACTATCGGTATAAATGAATCGATTCCAAGCAGGCCGAGATTGCTGACTGTCATACATCCGCCGGTAAGGTCGTCATCCGTCAGTTTTCCCGCTTCGGCACGGGCAATAAGAGCGGCACGAGTGTGGACAATTTGAACAAGATTTTTTTTATTAACGGCTTTTATAACAGGCGCAATATCAGAAATACTAAAGCCTATGCCTGGTGAATCAGCCAGTTTGACAGAGTCGCCTTCAAATCGGCCGGTCATAATCGGCCACTTTTCAAATCCCAATGCCAATGCCTTGATTATAAAATCATCAACAGTTATTTCTACATCGCTTGTTTCGTTCAGCTTCTGCAGGCAGGCTTCCAGCTCGGTTATATCGACGGTAATACTGAGATAAAAACAGGGAATCTTCTGTTTAGACCAGAGCATTTTTTCCGGTGTAATTCTGGCAATATCGTCAGAAGAAACCTGCGACTCCGCCGAACAGGCCGGTTTAGTCTTGTGAGCAGATTTGCCGACAAAAGTATTCATATCTATTTCTTCATTTTCCCCGCCAAGTATCATTAGGGTCGCGCCGACATCGACGGTTTGCCCGTCTTCGGCAATGACAGCCTTGACAAAACCCTCGTCCGGAGATTCCATTTCGAGTGTTACCTTATCCGTCTCAATTTCAAAAAGCATATCGCCTTTTTCGACCTTATCGCCGATTTTGACTAAGCATTTGAGAACAGTCCCCTCTTGCGTGTCTGTGCCGAACTTCGGCAATTTGACTTCTTTGGCCATCGATCCCTATCTCTTTTCAATAAGGAATAAAAACTCGCGATGTGGTTTTTCGCTGTCGCTGAGCCATTGGTTTGTCCATTTCATATCCGCCATAACATTTTTTTTGTAATCTACTTCGACAACATCGAGTAATTCACCGTTGTCTTCAATAACCTGATTTAATTCATCCGCGGTCGCTCTGCCGCCGGAGCTGTACGACAAAATGAGCCATTTTGCTCTTGTTTGCCGTATCAGCCGGTCGATTGCATCTATGTCAATAAACCTACCGTTGCTGTTTCTGCGAAATTCTTCAAATACCGATGCTGCTATGGTGTCAGAAGTATCACTTCGTCGTTTAGCTTTGCCGAAAAGTTCCGGCCGGTCGTAAAGACATATAGTAGTCCATAAATGGTAATAGGAAGCATATCTTACGCGGGAAGGCGGCATTTTATCATTGTTTGAGCCATAAGGCGGGTCGAAATACGCCAAATCCGCTGAGACATTCGGCACAAGCTCAAAGATATCCTTTTGGAAAACCTGATGCTGGCAATCGGAAACAAAAACATTCGGCACTTTGAGAACAAGACTGTTATACGACCGCGGCGACCAATCCTGCAGATAAGATACAAAATGCCCAAGTGTGCTGTCAACCCGGTCGAGGGCAAGAATCAGGCTGGTAAGGGCTACGGCTTTATCGATTTTGGGCAGCGAAAGCCGTTCAATTTCCTGGCGAATTGCGTCAAGTTTTTTCGTATTGTGAATTTGAAATGGTTTTTTAAGGCCGTCTGCCTGAGCAGCGCATCCGGCATTCGGCAATCCGCCATAGTTTTCCGTGAACCAGCCGTCAACAGGCGGCAGCGAATTTAAATGATTTATAAGTTCCTGATAATCCTGTTTTTTCTTTTTGTTGAGCAGATAACAAGTGCCGAAAACTTCCGACCAGACGGATATATCATTGCATAAAACCTGATAGCCGCTTTTTGCCAAGGCCTGTGAGACCCTCGTAGTGCCTGCAAAGCCGTCTAAGATAGTTTTCGCACCCGTTTTTTTGACAAGCTGCAAAATATGAGGAAGGAGCTTTAACTTTGAACCGGCATATTTGATGCCCTCCGTTGGGGGCGTCTCTGTAATTTCTTCGCTAAATAATGAGAGAGTATCTGTCATTTGGACAATCCTGCTTTCGTCTTCAGAAGAGCAATGTCTTCTTTGATTTTTTCTAAAGCTGATGTATGTCCCGCACTCGATGAAACAAGGGCGTGGGAAAATAATTTAACTAAGATGTGGTTATGTGAGTAGTTAATCCATCCATTCGTGAGACTATCGAAATACTTAAGACCGTTCTTTGTATGTGTCCATAGACCGCGTTGCAGTGCATTTGCAGCAGCATCGCCATATCGAACTTCGCATACATAATCACCTTCCGAATCATAGAATCTGTAAACAGGGTGTTTTCTACCCCTTCCAGAGTCCTCTCGCACAATTCGTGAGGTTTGTTCTATTGCACGGTCATAATCGAATACAAGAATATTACAACATAGTTTTTTCTCATTATATATCAACGGCAAAGCATTGATATTGCTAAACTCAGCAAAGGCCGGATTTTGAACTATCTTTTGGATATTTTCTTTCTCGCGAATGTCTTTTTGTCCCCGCTCTAAGCACTGGAACATATCGGAGTTTTTGTTAGTTGACAGTTGTAGTGGGCCGTCACCATAAGCTTTTAGACTCACCGGAAATTCGATATTGGAGATCTCGTTGATAATACTAATGTCTTCTTCGTGGGTTTTAGCTCGATACAAATCTTTGCCGACATGTTTCGACCGGAAATCGTACATATACTGATTGATAAACTCTGCGATGGCAATTTCGGCAAGGTCGCCGTGAGTTTTATTCCCAATGAGGCGCATCGTAAAAATATTACTGAGCGTTGTTGTAATCAGGTCAGGATGCTTACCAATGAGCAACTTAAAACGCTTTGTAAAATCCTTATATGCTTCTTTTTTATCCATAATCTCGTTTCATAATTATAACTTATTTCTGTAATTATGGGCTATGTCTGAATTAAAGTCAAGAAATAACACGGCTTTAACGATGATGATAACTAACAAGGATTTAACATTGAAAAACCGCCGGAGATTGATTAGGCTATGAGTTATGGATAAGAAAAAAATCAATATTGAACAGGTCAAACAGGTTGCCAAGCTGGCAAGGCTGAATCTGAGCGAAGCGGAAATCGCCCAGTTTTCAACTCAAATGAGTGACATTCTTCAATATGTCGAAAAACTCGACCGGCTCGATACGGCAAATATCGAACCGCTGGCGCACTGTCTGCCGGTTAGTAATTGTTTAAGAGAAGATATAGTTAAACCTTCGCTCGGGACGGAGAAAACTTTGGCAAACGCCCCCGACAGCGATGGACAGTTTTTTATAGTACCAAAAATTCTCGATGAAGCAGGCGGGCCATAATTTAAAAATTAACCACGAATGAACACGAATAAAAACAAAATTTATTTTTTATTAACCGCGAACTTGTCCGCCGAAGGCGGATAAACGCAAATAAATACAAAGTATAAAAGTTATGCAAATTCTGGAACTAACTTGCAGGCAATTACGGGACAAAATCGCCGGCGGCGAAGTCAAAAGCGTCGATGCAACCACGGCGGTCTTTGAACAAATAGAAAAACACGACCGACAAATCGGAGCGTATATCAGCACATTCAAAGAGCAGGCTTTAGCGAAAGCAAAACAGGTCGATGAAAAAATCGCCGCCAAAAAACCCGTCGGCCTTTTGGCAGGCGTACCGATAGCAATAAAAGATAATATGTGCACTACTTTCGGGGCGACAACCTGCGCATCTAAAATTCTTGAAAATTTCCATTCGCCTTACAACGCCACGGCAGTCGAAAAACTGCTTGCCGCCGATGCGGTCATAGTAGGCAAAACAAACCTCGATGAATTCGCGATGGGCTCAAGCACGGAAAATTCCGGCCTGAAAAAAACCGTCAATCCGCATGATTTTTCGCGAGTGCCGGGCGGAAGCAGCGGCGGAGCGGCCGCGGCGGTAGCGGCAAAGATGTGCTTTGCGGCCCTCAGCTCCGATACCGGCGGCTCCATTCGCCAGCCGGCAAGTTTCTGCGGAATAGCAGGTCTAAAACCCACTTACGGCAGAGTATCGAGGTATGGACTCGTCGCCTACGGCTCAAGTCTTGACCAGATTGGGCCGCTTGCAAAAAATGTAGAAGATTGTGCCCTGCTGCTTGATGTTATCGCAGGCCACGATGAAAAAGACAGTACCAGCGTCGATGAAAAAACCGCACCTGTGCGGGATTGGCTCTCTGCGGTAAATAATAAACCTCAAAATTTAAAAATTGCTATCGTGCCGGAACTGTTCAAAGGCGCCGACGGCGAGGTCGTCGAATCGGTCAAAAAAGCGATTGAAATTTATAAATCAAGCGGTGCAGAAATCATTGAAATAAAAATGCCGCATTTCGACTACGCGATTGCCGCCTATTATTTAATCGCCACCGCTGAGGCGTCGAGCAATTTGGCCAGATACGACGGCGTGCATTATGGACACAGAACTAAAAATCCCGCTGATTACATCGAAGTTTACTCGAAATCGCGGGACGAAGCACTCGGCGATGAAGTCAAAAGACGCATTATGCTCGGCACTTATGCCCTATCCAGCGGATATTATGATGCCTATTATCTCAAGGCCCTGAAGGTGCGAAACCTTATCAGGAGCGATTTTACCGCCGCCTTTGCGAAAGCCGATTGTATCGTTATGCCGACAAGTCCTACGACGGCATTTAAACTCGGCGAAAAGACTAATGACCCTCTGCAGATGTATTTGGCTGATATTTATACCATTGCCGTAAACCTTGCGGGCGTACCGGGGATAAGTATCCCCTGCGGATTCGATAAAAACAATCTGCCGATAGGTCTGCAAATCATCGCCCCGGCCTTCGCGGAAGAAAAACTTTTACAGATTGCAATGCTTTTTGAAAATAAAACAGACTTTTGTAAAACGGCTTTTTAATCTATGTCAGAACTTGATTACAAAATAATAGTCGGCCTGGAGATTCATGTTCAGCTTGCGACACGGACAAAGATGTTCTGCGGATGCGAGCTTGTCTTCGCCGCTGAGCCGAACAGCAGGGTTTGTCCGGTTTGTTTAGGTCTGCCGGGCGCTCTGCCGGTAATGAACAGGCAGGCGGTGGAATTTGCGATTCTCACCGCTTCGGCTCTTAACTGTAAAATCGCAGAATTCACCAAATGGGACAGAAAGAGCTATTACTACCCCGATTTGCCGAAGAATTATCAAATCAGCCAGTATGATTTGCCTGTCGGCGAAAACGGATTTATCGAAATACCTATTGCCGAGGGACAAACGAAAAAAATCCGGATTCTGCGAGTACATCTCGAAGAAGATGCGGGGAAAAATCTGCACGGAGAAAATTTTTCGCAGGTTGACCTCAACCGAGCCGGGACGCCTTTGATGGAAATTGTTACACAGCCCGATATGAACAGCCCGCAGGAAGTAAGCACCCTGGCGGTCGAACTGCAACGAATCGTCCGTTTCCTCGGCGCATCCGAAGCGGATATGCAAAAGGGTCATATGCGGTTCGAGCCGAATGTCAATGTCGTTATCAAAAAAGACGGCAGTGAATTTAAAACGCCGATTACAGAAATTAAAAACCTAAACAGTTTCAAAGCGCTGGAAAAGGGAACCGCCTTCGAGGTCAAACGCCAGCTCAACGAATTCCTCGATAGCGGCGAAGTCGCTAAAAGCGGCAACAAAAAAACCTTCGGCTGGGACGATACAAGAGGAGTTACCGTATTGCAGAGAGAAAAAGAAGAAGCTCACGATTATAGATATTTTCCCGACCCCGATTTGGTGCCGGTTGTGGTTAATGAAAAATGGCTGGCCGATATTAAATCAGGGCTTTGCGAATTGCCGCTTGCGATGCAGAAAAGATTTACCGCCGATTATTCACTCGGCGATTACGATGCCGGCGTTTTGACCGCCGACAAAGACACGGCACTGTTTTTTGATAATGCTGTAAAAGCAGGCGGTGATGCCAAGAGAATTTGCAATTTCATCACTCAGACGGGGCTAAAAATCGCTAATGAAAAAGGTTGCAGGGTCTCCGAGCTTGGAATAAGTCCGCAAAGACTTGCAGAACTGGCCAAACTCCTCGATGCAGGAACTGTAAGCGCAACGGCCGCGGCTGCGATTTTTGAGAAAATGACGCAATCTGACGAGATGCCGCAACAAATCGCTGAGAGCTTAAACCTTATTCAAAAAAGCGATGCCGACGAGCTGAAAAAAATCGTCGATGATGTCATCACTGCAAATCAGCAGGCAGTTGAAGACGCCAAATGCGACGGCAAGAAAACCAAAAAAGCATACGGCTTTTTGATGGGACAGGTTATGCAGAAAACAAAGGGTACTGCCAACCCGCAAATTGTCGCGAAAATTATGGACGAGCGGCTCAAGAGTATATAAATTAAGCACGGCTCTAATAATTTCATTTGAAATCCATATTAAGGAAAACTTATGCGAAGATACTGTATATTGTGTGCATCACTGGTAATTCAAATGTGTCTGGGCGGAATTTATGCATGGAGCAGTTTTATTCCGACCCTTACGGCCGATTACGGACTGTCTATAACAAGTCTGCAAATTGTCTTTGGTTTTACAATTGCGTTTTTTACTATAACAATGGTATTCGCCGGACGGTTTTCAGCCAAACACGGCTATAATGTTACCGCTGCAATCGGCGGGATTCTATTGGGCACAGGTTATATTTTGGCCTCACTGTCAAAAGGCGCCTTTGTTCCCATACTCCTCGGAATCGGCGTAATCAGCGGGGCCGGAATCGGATTCAGCTATGTATGCCCACTGGCGATATGCATACAATGGTTTCCAAGACACAAGGGGCTTATTACCGGCATAGCCGTGGCGGGCTTCGGCGGAGGAGCGATAATGCTTTCTTCGATAGCCGGCTGTCTTTTGCATAACGGGACAAATGTCTTAACCGTTTTCCGTTGGATTGGATTAATCTATGCGGCGATTATAATACCCTCGGCAATATTGTTAACCGTTCCGGACAAATTTCAGAAACACTTCGTAAAAATTGATTATAAAAAGCTTTTTTCCAGCAGTGTTTTTTGGATTCTCTCTTTGGGGCTTTTCAGCGGCACATTTGCCGGTCTGCTCGTGATAGGCAATCTTAAGCCAATCGGCATTAGTTTCTCAGTTAGTTTATACTCCGCTAATTTAGCTATAAGCACATTTGCAATCGGCAACGCACTGGGCAGAATTATTTGGGGCTGGATAATTGACAAAATCGGCAATGCCGCCGTACCGTTGTCTCTGCTCGCTCTTTGTCTGGCTCTCAGCAGTCTCCCAATATCGCAAGGCAGCGATTTACTCTTTATTATAATTATGGCTCTAATCGGTTTCGGCTATGGGGGTTGTTTTGTAATTTATGCCGCTCAAACAGCGGCAACTTTCGGTGCCGAGGCGGTAAGCAGCATTTATCCTCTGATTTTCCTCGCTTATGGTATATCCGGCCTTGTCGGGCCGGGGGTTGGAGGAGCTATTTATGATTTAAGCAGCAGCTACATACCCTCTGTCTTAGCCGCCTCATTCATTTGTGCCATCAGTGCAGTAATAATCTTTCGATATTATCAGGGGAAGAAAGCTTTACCGGCGGTCCTGCCGACTTAAAACGCTTGCAATTGGGCAATAGATAAGTTTTAATACTCACGGCTTTGGGCGATTAGCTCAGCTGGTTAGAGCGCACGGATCACACCCGTGAGGTCGAGGGTTCGAATCCCCCATCGCCCATATACATAAAGCCTTGCAAATCAAGAACTTGCAAGGCTTTCGTTTTAGGTGTTTCGAATATTCGCTAATTAACTTGAATTGTTTTTAGACAGAATTTAGACAGGATTTTCGTAACTCATTATTTTTGAGATTTTTCTTGGACGCCCTGGAGTTCGCTTTTTTTCGCCATTTGTTATCACATACTCTAAGTCAGATTTGCTGAATGCGAGGAACCTCCCGATCTTTCTTGGCTTGAGTATTCCTTTCCTAACCATCCTGTAGATAGCTTGTTCTGGATGCGCGAGACCTAACCGGTCAAGACCAAGATAAGCAATCGCTTCGTGCATCCATAGAATAGGAGCTCTTTCAATTTGGTTTTCTTTGCCAGAACTATTCATTAGACAATTTGATTCATATAAAAAGCAATGTCGTTATTTACTTTTGCTGCCGCTATTACGAGCTATGTTCAAACTGCATGTTTTGCATTCAGCTTTCCTCTTTCGGGCGGAGCAGACCAGCTTTTCAATAAAACCATCCTGTCCTGTCACAGTATGAAATTTGTTGCAGTTGATATTCATGGGTAAATAAATTACCTTGCCATCCGCTTTTTTAAATTTCATGCTCATTTTTAGCTGCTCCTTTTATCCGCACTTGCTGAAGCCGCAGTTGTCGCAGACATTGCAGCCGGCTTCTTTTCGCAGCGGAGAATTACATTCAGGACATATTCGCATAAATGTTTCTGCGGCTGGGACAAAGGCATCACCCATGGCTTCTTCCAAAGCCCTGGCAATTGCATCCGGGCAGGACAGAACATTTATTTCGTTGTTTGAGTTTCTGCGGGCTACAGTTGACAAGCATCTGATACCTTTAAGCTGCCCGATAAGTATCTGGGGTTTTATCCCGCTTCGAAGTGCGATTGATAATATTCGTGCGGTTGCCTCGCTTAACGAAGGACACCCCCCGGCACGTCCAAGATTTATAAATATTTCGAACAGGCCTTTGTCATCTCGATTTAGAGTGCAAAACAGGCTGCCGCAGCCTGTCTTGGCCTTTATTGTTGTGCCTATTGTTTTCCTCGGCCTGGCACGAGGTGAATTTATATCTATGGGCTGGTCAGGCAGTTCATTGACTGCTGAGATTACCTGTTTTTCCCTGCATCCATCACGATATACGGTTATTCCCTTGCAGCCGAGATCAAAGGCAAGCTGAAAAATCCTATCGATATCTTCAACAGTTGCATCATGCGGTACATTTACCGTTTTCGAAACTGCGTTATCAGAATTTTGCTGAAACGCTGCCTGAATTTTTACATGCCACTCAGGGGCAACTTGGTGAGCTGTTACTAAAACTTCAGCCAGCCCTTCCGGAATTTCCGATATCCGGTTTATGTTCTCTCCCGCCAATAGTTTCGTCTTTACTTTTTCATCGAGCCAGCCCTGTTCCGTTCCGAGCATTTCGAACAAGGGGTGAATTTGAACGAACTCTTCTCCATCCAGAGCCCTTCTACGGTAGACTAAATTATATACAGGCTCTATCCCACTTGAGCATTTTGCTATAATGCTGATGGATCCTGTCGGTGCGATGGTACTAACAGTAGCATTTCTCATTGGGCGGTTATATCTGGTGTCCCAGATGCTTTTTTCCCAATTGGGAAAGCAGCCTTTTCCCTCGGCTAACTTCTGACTTGCATCATGGGCATGTTCGTTAATGAATTTGCTCAATTTTCGGGCAAACTCAATGGCTTTGTCACTATCGTATTTTATGCCGAGAAGGATAAGAGTATCGGCAAATCCCATGATGCCAAGACCTATCTTGCGATTACCGAGTGTCATTTCTCTTATCTTTTCGACCGGCCAGTAATTGGCGGCATCGATGACGTTATCAAGGAACCTTACCGCTGAATTTATAACACCAGATAGTTTCCTCCAGTCGATACCGCTGCCATCGGCAAGCACGAATTTCGATATGTTTATAGATCCAAGATTACATGCCTCATAATCCAGCAGAGGCTGCTCACCACAGGGATTGGTAGCGTCTATTTTTCCAAGGGCCGGAGTTGGGTTGTCTCGATTTATGCGATCAATAAAACAGATTCCCGGTTCACCTGTTGCATGGGCGTTTTTAACGATAAGGTTCCAGATGTCCCCGACGGTGAAGCAGTTTTCCTTGTTTCCATTGGCATCCCTTAAATCCAGAATCGAATACGAGTTCAAATCGACATTTTTGGGAATGATATATCTTTTCTGATTTCGAGGATTGGTGACAATGTGCACTGTGTCAGGAGCATTTCGAAGGGCATCAATAAAGTCCTCTGTAATTTTAATTGATATATTGAAATTGTTGAAAGCATCCTTCTGTTGTTTGGCATTTATGAACTTCAAAATATCAGGATGCTCCACGCTCATCATCGCCATATTAGCGCCTCTCCTATGAGCTCCCTGCTGAATTGCTGTGGTGGTCTCGGCAATTACCTTCCAGAAGCTGATCGGCCCTGAAGTCGTTCCGCCGCTTGAGGCTACTGTATCTCCGGTCGCTCTGAGCCTGTCGAACGTAAAGCCAGTACCGCCCCCTCCTTTTTGAACAAGGGCCGTAACTCGAACTGCTTCGAAAATATCTGCTATGCTATCGTTGACAGGGATCACGAAACAGGCACTAAGCATGGCATTTTCTCTTGCCGCATTCATCAGTGTAGGACTATTGGGTAAAAACAAGCCATCCGCCATCAATTGATGGAATCTGGATGCTAGTTCATTTACTTCGGTTTCAGTTGCTCCATACTTTTTATCTACTGCTGCAATAAACTTTGCCACTCGCCAATACATCTGATCTGGTGTCTCGATAATGCTGCCGTTTGCATCCTTCATTAAATACCTGTTTTTGATTACTTCGGTAGCAAGGTCATGATTGTTTTTATTTACCTTTACATTCATTCAATTATCCTCCGTTCTTACGTGAAGCTAAGTGACAGTTGTTGTCACAGAAACTTGCTATTACAGCCTCTTCACACCCACAGCCCCTGTAATCTCTCTGATAGGCAAACTGTGCCTGTGATTCGATTTCCTGGTCGGTGATTATTCGTTTGCCGTCTTTGGGTTTGTTTTTTCGTGCCCAGGCGGTAAGTGTTACTATTGTCAAATCAAGGGGAAGCCCTGCTTTTTTGAGATTAATAGCCAGGCGAAATGTGCATATCCTTTGGTCGAATGTGACACCTTCTGATAGTATCCTCCTAATACAGGGTGGCAGTCCAAATGAATGCTCCGGTGTATCCTGTACCGCCTGTTCAGGTTCTTTTGGGGTGGGTTCTGTGTTATTTAGTTCAAGGTTGCAGCTCTGGATTATGGCATCGAGCCTGATGGCAGGAATTCTTTGTACCCTTTGCAGAAGTTCCCACTGATCTTCACAGACTTTAACCGGTTCGCCCGGCTCGACAAAAACTGTTCTGCCTTTTGGGACAAGCTTGCCGAATAAGGGTGCGTTTATAAAATTGCCATAAGATAGATTATTAAGGCAATCCTGCTTGGGAAATATCTCGGTGTTTGGTTTTCCCATATCGGCAAGGATTTTCCTGGCGACTGTCCTTGCCTTTTTTGCCTCGACCGGCTCTTCGAAAAACAGCCATACATGAAATCCCTTTGATTTGCTGCGTTCTATATATGAGAACATGCCGAATCGTTTGGCGCCGGCAACAAATGCGATGGGCAAAGCTAATTCATCCTCATCGAAATCCACTGCTAGGGCTTTTGTCTTATCGCCTGTAAGAAGATAGACGCCATAAGGCTGGATGCCCTTGAGATGTGCCAGGATAACTTCATCTGTCACTGGTTCTTTGGCTTGTCTTACATTTCCGGTATCAGGGTCATAAGTTCCATATACGTTGTCAAGACCTGGAAAAAAGCTCTTGTAAAGTCTGATCTTTTCAGTAGTGCTTAAATTTGACATTGAACCTGCTCCTATGCTTTTATCTGCTATTTTCTGTTTTCACAGAAATAGCGGATAAAATTGGGCGCAAGTTTCAGGAGGGATGTGTTTTTTACAGCGAATCTACAATCTGCTGTAAAGTGGAGGTGTTGTTGACGATGATATTCAATAGATATGGAATTTCATCGACCAGTTGTGAGGGGCGGCAGTTTTGAAGTGATGGAGGTAGGTTGGGTTTGTATCTGGCAATCAGGATTTCGACCATTCGGCATTTTAGATGCCAGTCGCTTATATCGATACTGGCCGTGAGAATGCCGCTGATATATTTTTCTCGTTCCGTTGTCTTTATAATCTCTGCTATGCGGTGAAAGACTATTTTAAGATCGTCTTCTTTGCCATTTGCCGCATCCCATACCGCGGCAGTAAAACCATCCGAAAAATTGCCCTGGTAGTATCTGTCCAGAAAAGATATCGTAAACGGCAGGAAATCTTCGGGAATAAAGCCGGATTTGAGGCCTTCCATATAAACATGTGCAGCAAAATCTGAAAGCAATTTTTGTATCTGCCTGTGATCGACTTGTTCCTTATATTCGTATTTGAAATTTTGAACGGCTTTGTCAATGGGTTCATCGATCAGTTTTTTCAAAACTCTCTCATCGAGTCTATCCATTATAGCTTCGATTATTTCCTGTGGTTGTTTAGAAGGCGGTGAATACATCAAAGCCTCTTTTCTTTGCCTTATTTTTAATCTGTTCGGGATCGGTTTCGACCAGAGGCGTAAACGGATGAGCCGCTCTTTCCATTCTCTTGGCGATCATTTTTCTTACATCTTCGGCAGGCCTGTAGTAAAGCCGCCTGGAATTATTGATAATTTGCTCTTCAAAACTGTGTTGGGGTGCTTTAACTGGCTCTGGCGTTCTGATCTTGGTTATTTTATTTGCTATCCTTACCAAGGCGTCTCCGACATCGAGGTTCAAGAAATCGGTCAGTTGAGCTTTTTCTTGAAAGTCTTTCAATAAATACGATGCATCTTTGGTATCGACGTTAAATATTATTGTCGTGCCGGTACTTGCCATCGCATCGACCTTTCTCGGGTTAAACTGTTTTAGGTATTGGTGGGCCAGGATAAGACCTACATTGTATTTTCTGGTCTCGGCAATTATGTCTTCGATAGAATCGGTGACAAAGCGGTGCGCCTCATCAAGGTATATGTAGAAAGGACTTCTTTTTTCAACTGGTATTACACTTCGGCCAAGGGCTGTCATGTGCATTACAGCCACAAGAAAACCTCCAAGTATCTCAAGAACTTCAGAGCCTAGGCCAGCGAGGTTGGCGATAAAGATGTATCCTTCATTCATGATTCTGGTAAAGTCAATAAAACTGTGCGGCTGGGACAACATAAGCGATACGGTGCCGCCTACAAGTAGTTTGCTGAGCTTGTGTTTTGGTGGGCCAAAGTCACTGGCAGTATATTTTAAAAAGTCATTTTCCCAGAATTGCCTGGCAGCTTCGTTGTTTATTACATCCAGAATGAGTTTTTTGTTTACTTCGCTGGCTTTTGAACCTTTCTGCAGGAGTTCATAAACATCCAGGAGCGATGTGCCAGCCATATGTTTCATACCGAATATTCCATGGCGAAGCAGATGCTCCATCCTGTCGCCCCAGCCTGTAACAAAGCTCTTAAATACTCCTACAAGGTCATCGGTTGTTCTTCCTATATCCTGGCCGGCAATCGGGGCCATGGGGTTCCAGATGGGTACCCAGTCGGGATCTCCGGGATTAAAATAAATGACCTTTTCAATTTTGTCTTCGGGAATATGCTCAAGGATCTGCTCTGCCATATCACCATGCGGATCAAGTACTGCTATACCACAACCGTTTTTGATGTCATTCATTATCATATACATTTCAAGCAGCGTTTTGCCCATGCCTGGTTTTCCTATGATGTGGGTATGTCTCGATCTTATCTTATCAGGGATGCAGACCGGGTCTTGTCGATTCGCTATTTTTGCATAACCTATTAACACACCATGGCTCAAATCAAC